>JBIKNV010000334.1:0-3830 GCA_044358475.1 Pirellulales bacterium
TGCCGATCACCGCGGCGATGGTCAGTGGCGGCTGGCAGCGGATCGGGCCCGAGGATGATCCCCTGGCCAAGCGGTTTGGAGACCGGATGGCGGTGCTCTGGCGAGCCGATGCGGCGGGTGCGACGCTCCGATTTCGGGTGCGGATTCCCGACGTGGCGGGCGTGCCGGGGCGGCAGGTTGCCATCTATGACCTGATCGGGCCTGGAGGCGGGCTGGTCAGTGTGTGTGTCGACGACGGGCCGGCGAAGCAGGTGGCCCGGATCGACGGGTATTGCACGTATTGGCGGATCGCGACCTTGTCGCTAGGGCTCTTGCCCGCTGGCGAACACGAGGTGACGGTCACGCTCACGGGCGAGTCACCCAAGAAACGCGAGATTCTCTTTGAGCAGAATCGCGGGGATCTCGAAAAGCATCCCGAGAAATACGCCCCAAACCACTGGTATGCCTCGGCCCTGCTGATCTTCGGGGAGGCAGGAATCGCCGGGGAAACAACCGCGCCGTGATGCCGACCGCGAGCCCGCCCCTGGCGGTGGCGGGAGCTGGCTCATCCGCGGGTGCGATGCGAAACAAGGTGCGGCCCGTGAGCATCATGTTGCGGCTGGGCACGCACACGGCGCCCCAGGTGCCGCCCATGATGTAGTGGTTGCGGAAGCTCACGCCCCGGCGGGCGAGCCGGTCGAGGTGGGGTGTCTGGATGACGCGATTGCCCAGCGCTGCGATGGTGTCGAACCGCTGATCGTCCGTGAAGATGAAGACGATATTGGGTTGGGTCGCGGTTGCGGCGTGAACGGCCGAGGCAGAGAGGACGAGCAGGGCATGTCGCATCAGGGCCACCTGGGGGACGGGAAAGCGCGGATGGGTAAAGAGGCGTCAGGGGCGGGGCTCGGCGACGACCTCGAGGGCGCGATCGGCGACGGCCTTCGCGATCAGTTCGACCGCCGGGCCGTGCCAGTGGTACTCGTCCCCGGCTGAGAGGTCGAGCCGGGCGGCGAGCGGAGTGTAGACGTCGATCACCTCGACTCCCTCCTCGCGCATGACCTCCGCGGCGATGCGGTTGATCCCGAGCACCACGTCGCCCCTGTCCGCTCGCTTCGGCTACGCCTCAGCAAGCGGACAGGGGCGATCCCTTGGCAGGGCTACCCTGGTGATAGAGACTGGTTTCATTCATGGGGGCAGCGTCGCACCCCCAGATTCTCTCTCTGGGAGCGGTGCCGTTTAAGGGGGGGCAGGTCATGAGCGAGGGGTCAGTAGCGGCGTGGAGCAAGGCCAGCGGCGCGAGCAGCAGGGCGAGGAGGAGAGTGGTCGTGCGCCTCATGGCGTGACCTTGGTCATCAATTTGTGTGGGGCGTTGCTTGGGTGTATTGACCGAGCACCGGCTGTATTTCGACGAAGTTGACCATGGTCTGCTGGCCCGCCGGGCCGCCCGATTCGCCTGTCTTTGTCCAGTCGCTGAGGGTGAGCGTCGCCGTCGGGCCCGTGGCGCGGAAGCGCAACCAGTGGTAGGTCATCCAGAACGGCGGCTTGCCCGCGACTTTCGCATAGGCTGCCAGCGCGGCTGGGAAATCGTGACTAACGAACGGATGGCTGAAGCCGCCGGGCTGGGCTTCGGCGCCATCCAAGGTGATCGACAGTCCATGCTGGTCCTGGCGTGTCTTGCCGGCCCGTAGGTCCGCGTAGTCGCCGGTAAATACCTTGAGGGAATAGAGTCGGCCGGGAGTGAGGGCTCGCAACTGCTGGCTGACTGTATTCGGGGCCTTAGCGCTGCGCGTCAGCACGGCGAAAGTGTCACCAATGCCGGTTCTTCGCGGGTAGCGTCCTTGGATGGTGCCGTAGCCGGCGAATGCATCCGTCCTGACGCTGCCTGGTTCAGCCGCCTGCACCTGCCAGCCCTGGGTGCCATCGGTGAAGTCCGGGTTGGCGACATGCTTCAGTTCGTAAGGATCGCTCAGCATCCGCCCCGTCTTCCCCTCGATGCAATAGTGGCGCAGCAGCATGCCCATGCAATTCAGGATCTCTGTGTCTACGTTGTGCGAGCGGTAGGGCTCCACGCCCCAGAGTCCGAAGTACGCCAAATTCGTGGCGAGCGCCTGCATCTGCATGTCGAGGTGGACCCGGAAGTCCGCCTGTGGAAAGCGGTTTGCGCTCATGGTGCCTAGTCCCGAGTACGAGAGAACGGTTATCATGCGGCGGACCGAGCCTGGGCTGGCCGCCTCATACTTGCTCGCGACCTTGGTGTAGCCGTCGCGTATGGCGATCAGGTTCTCAGACTCGGAGGGCATTTCGCTGAGGTATACTTCTTCTTTGAACGGCCAGCCGTTGCCCAGGACCGTCTTGAGGAAGGGGCGGTCCTCCGCGTTCGCCCCACGGGTGCTGGCGAAAAACGGTACCCAGAGCTTGCCTGCATAGGCCGGATGCTCCGCCAGATCGGCTATCGAAGCGGTGGTCATCTTGACGATCTCGGCGGAGGGGCCGCTTCCGGCATACTCATCCACGCTGATGCCGGTGAACTTGTCCAATGTGAAGGCAGGCCGTTCGGGCCAACCGGTGGGCTTGCCTGGGTTAAGCCACACCTCCCGCATCTTCTCGACGGTCCACGTTTGCTTGTCGATCAGGCCCGGTGCTTGGACATGCGGCGTCCAATGCTTCCCTTGAGCCAGCCATTCCCTGTGCTCCGGGGTGTCCACCACGACGCTTTCGATCGTGTTGACGTTCGGCAGCATGTGCTTGCTCAGCCGCTCCCAGGTGTGGAGGCCGAACGGCGCGATTCTTTGACCGCCGGGGGCGTTAGGCCAGTAGATGTTGTAAACCAGCGCGGGGACCGCCCGTACGGTCAGCTCGGTCGTCCGACCGCTCACCTCCAGGACGTGCTTGCCCGCGGGCAGCAGCCGCATGGCTTCGGCGGCAGGCTTGCCGGCCTCGGATGAGAGCAGGGTGGCATTGCCTGTCTTCACGGTGCAGCCGCCGGCAGCGCTGAACCAGACCCAGCCGTCGCGCGGATTCATGAACTCGACGCGGTTCTGGCCGAGCAATCCTCGGCTCCGGGCGTCCATGAGCTCGCTGACCAGGTTGTTGAGCACGCGGACCTGCTGCTTGTCCCCCGGCAGGACCGTGGCCAAGCGCCCGGTGCCGGCCATGGTGCGCCCTTCGGCATCGATGAGGCTCACGTGCAGGTCATAAGCGCCCCACGGGAGTTCGCGGACATCGAGTTCGAGCGGGGTGGCGGCGGCCGGGCCGCGCACCTCGTGCCGCAGTGCTTCCTTGCCGGTCTCGCGCGAGACCAGCCGCGCCTGCATCGTGCCGGCGCGCAACGGCTCCCTCGACAGCGCGAATCTAACTTCGGCTTTCAGGCGCTCGGTGCGTCCGGAAGGCATCTGGGCGTGCCAAGGGTCTTGAACCGTGACCTGCAAAGGCTCGATGCACAGGTTTGACCAGGCACGCGTGACTTGCTGAACATCGGTTATTTCTCCGTCGCTGGTCTTGGCTGTGAACTTGCCGGCGTCCGACAAATCGTCACGTACATACAATTCGGGCCGATTCCGCCAGATCGGCTTCAACGGGATGCCCACCTCGACATTCGCCTCGGCGCCTGGAAGCAGTTCGACGATCGGCGGAACCGATTGCAGGCCGGCGAGCTCGACGCGCTTAGGCTCGTTGCTCGCATTGCTCACCCTGACGGTCGCAAGCCCGCGCGGGGCTCCGGTCGTGAAGTCACAGACGACGGAGGCCGGACGGACCGCGAGCCCTTGCAGCACCTCTTCGACTTTGACTTGATCCAGCCAGAGCTCCCCCGCACCGTTCTCGATGAAGAATACGAGGGTGTACCTTGTCTC
>JBIKNV010000306.1:0-4137 GCA_044358475.1 Pirellulales bacterium
CGTCCAGACGACGTGCTTCACCTCGACACCGGCGTTGGCCGCCTCGTGAAGGGCGAGGAGAGCGAACTGCGAGTTGGAGTTGTCGCCGGTGCCGCGGTCGGCACCATACGACCATGAGCCGGCGGCCCGGCCCTGTGACACCTGGGACTCCTCGAGCCATTCGACGTTGCGGGCGATGATAGGGCGGTCGGCAATCGGCGAGAGCATCGCGAAGACCATCGTCTGCAGGGAGACGGAGTAGGTCTCCTCCGTCTTCTGTCGCCGCAGCCAGGCGAGGCTCTTGGCGAGTGTCGGGTTGTCCTTGTCGACGCCGGCATTGGCCAGCGCCAGCACGACCAGCGCCGTGGCGCCGACGCGGGTCTCGTTGGTTCTCATTGAGCATTCCCACGAGCCATCCGCTTTTTGTTCCCGGATCAGCCAGTCGCGGGCCTTCTCGATCGACCGCTGGATCGACTCGGGTGCCAGGGGCGCCTGGGCGGTCGCCGGCAGACCAGGGCCGACAGTCACGCCCACGACGACCGCCAGCGCCAGCGCACGGCAGACCCACCGACTGCAACGATGCGGATTCCCTGCCACGCGACGCATGTCAACCCACGATTGGCCGTGCTGCGGATCACCACTTTCAATCTATCACGATTGCCGCCGAGGCCGCGGAAGTCGATACTACAGTTTCCCCCAGACCACCCCGAGGACTGCCGCGTGTCGACCGCCTCACGCCCCAAGACGCTCGATGACATTCTGGTCGAATTTTCCCAGCATCGGAAGCTGATGCAGGAGGAGTTGCAGAAAGTGATCGTCGGCCAGAACGACGTCATCGAGCAGCTCTTTGCGGCGATCTTTACCCGCGGTCACTGCCTGCTGGAGGGTGTGCCCGGCCTGGCAAAGACGCTCATGGTGTCGACGCTGGCCAGGATCCTCGACGTCGGCTTCAAGCGGGTGCAGTTCACGCCCGACCTCATGCCTTCCGATATCACTGGCACCAACGTGCTGGAGGAAGACGAATCGGGCCGCCGCCACTTCCGGTTCGTGGAGGGACCGATCTTCACCAACATCCTGCTGGCCGATGAAATCAATCGCACGCCCCCCAAGACGCAGGCGGCCTTGTTGCAGGCGATGCAGGAGCGGGAGGTGTCGGTCGGTCAGGAGACCTATCAGCTGCCCGATCCCTTCTTCACGATCGCCACGCAAAACCCGATCGAGCAGGAGGGCACCTACCCCCTTCCCGAGGCGCAACTCGATCGCTTCATGTTCAACATCAAGGTGGGCTATCCGTCGGCCACCGAGGAGGAGCAGATCCTCATGGCGACAACGAAGTCGGAGAAGCCGGAGGTGCGAAAGGTGCTCTCCGGCCGGGCAATCGTCAACATCCAAAAACTGGTCGGTGGCGTGGCTGTGAGCGAGTATGTCGTGAAGTACGTTGCCAGCCTCGTGCGGTCGACGCGGCCGAAGGATCCCTCGGCGCCAGACTATGTGCGGCAGCTTGTCGACTGGGGGGCTGGGCCCCGGGCCGGGCAGTTTCTTATCCAGGGGGGCAAGGCGATGGCGGCGATGGATGGCCGCTTCAGCGTCTCGCTCGACGACGTGCGGCGGGTCACGGTGCCCGTCTTGCGGCACCGTATCGCCACGAACTTTCAGGCCCAGGCCGAGGGGCAGACGAGTGAATCGATCATCGAGCGGCTGATTCAGGATCTGCCGGAGCCCGAGATCCCCAAGCTCGTCAAGTGAGCCACCCATGGCCCGCGCCGTCGAGGAATACCTGAAGCCGGAGGTCGTCAGGCAGATCTCCCGGCTCGACCTCCGCGCCCAGTTCATCGTGAGGGGCTTTCTTCAAGGGCTCCATTCAAGCCCCTATCAGGGCTTCTCGGTCGAGTTCAGCGAACATCGCAAATACACGCTCGGCGACGACCCGAAGGACATCGACTGGCGAATTTTCGCCAAGACCGACAAGCACTACGTCAAGCAGTTTCACGCCGAGACCAACATCACAGGCTATCTGGTGATCGATGTCAGCGGCTCGATGGCCTACACCTACCGCCAGGAGTTGACGAAGCTCGACTACTCGATCTCGCTCGCGGCGGCGCTCTGCTGGATGATGATCCACCAGCAGGATCCCTGCGGCCTGATGCTCTTCGACGACAAGGTCCGCCATAGCCTGCCGGCCCGGTCGCGGCGGTCGCAGATCGCGCAGGTGCTCTCGCTACTCGCGAAGGCGAATCCGTCCGGTGCGACCGATATCGCAGGCAGCCTGACCCAGGTAGCGGGCATGCTCCGCCACCGCTCGCTGGTGATGGTCTTCAGTGACCTGCTTGCCGATCCGCAGCCGATCCGCGAGGCTCTGTTGCGGCTGCGGCACCGCGGCCACGACGTGATCCTCTTCCACGTGCTCGACGAGGCGGAAGCGAAGTTTCCCTTCGCCGGGATGGTGGAGTTCACGGAGCCGGAGTCGCGAGACAAACTCGTCATCGACGCCGACGCCGCGCGGAAAGGATATCTGGCCGAGGTGGAGGCCTTCCGCGAGGAGTACAAGAAAACCTGCTTCCAGACCCGCATCGACTACGTGCCCATCGACACGAGCATGCAGTTCGACACGGCGCTGGTGAGTTACCTGCAGAGTCGTAAGAACCGGTTTTAGGATGGGATTGTCGTTTCTCGCACCGATGCTTCTGGGCGGGGCGGCGCTGGTGGCCGTGCCCGTGGTGCTGCACATGATGATGCGGCAGAGGCCGGTGAAGCGGGAGTTTCCGGCGCTGCGGTTTCTGAAGGCACGGGTGATCGCCAACCGGCGACGGCTGCGGCTCAACCACCTGCTCCTGCTGTTGGCACGGATGGCGGCGCTGGCAGTCTTGGCCCTGGCGATGGCCCGTCCGGTACTCCGCAATGCCGGCTGGCTGGCCGACGCCGAGGGGCCGGTGGCGGCCGTACTCGTGTTCGACACCGCGCCCCGCATGGAGCTTCGCGAGGCGAATCGTACCCGGTTGGAGCAGGCTGTGACGCTGGCGCGAAAGCTGTTCGACAAGCTACCAGCCACCAGCAAGGTGGCCATCATCGACACCGGTGGCAGCCCAGTCGCGTTCGCGCCGACCATGGCAGCAGCCGCGGCGCGGGTCGACCGGCTCGCGGTCGCGACACCGTCCACGACCCTGGCTACCGCCGTCTCCGAAGGCCTGCGGCTCCTGGAGACGTCTGAACTTGCCCGCCGTGAGCTCTACGTGTTCACCGACTGTTCCCGCGGCGCGCTGGCCTCGATGTCGCCGATCACGGAGGGAGACGTGCCCGCCGACACGAGCATCCTGTGGATCGACGTCGGGGCGACGGCGGCTGCCAACTGCGCCATTGACGCCGTCGATCTCTCAGCCGATCGGTTGTCGGCGGGAACACCGCTGGTGGTCACCGCGGTCACCAGCCGTAGTGGTCCGGCGATCACCCGGGGCGTGGCGGTCGAGATGCTCGGCGCCGACGGCCGCTATACCCGCCGTGCCGAGAAGCCGGTGGCATGGAAGCCAGATGTGACCGGGGAGGTCAGTTTCGAGATTACGGGGCTCGCGCCAGGCACCCAGCAGGGGCGGGTGGTCATCGTTGGCAGCGACGACCTGCCTGCCGACGACGTCCGTGCGTTCACGGTCGATGTGGGAGCCCCGTCTCGGGTGCTCGTGGCGGCGTCCGCACCGGCCGACCGCACCGGAATGTTCGTGGTCCAGGCGATTGCGCCGGCTGTCCTCCAGAAGGCCGGACGTGGGCGGTTCGACGCCCAGGTGGTCGATGCCGGGAACATCGATGCCACGGCGTGGGATGGCTATGACGCCATGGTGCTGGTTGATCCACCGCCCCTGGCAGACCACACCTGGGAACAGCTTCGGGAGTGGGTGGCCACCGGCCGCGGCCTCGTGGTCTGGCTCGGGCCACGGGCGGGAACTGCGGAACGGTTCAACACCGAGGCCGGTCGGCAACTGCTTGGTGGGGGACTGGTGCGGGTTTGGCGGACGCCCGGCGATGCCAATTACCTCGCACCGACGGCGCTCGACCATCCGATGTTGGCCGCCTTCCGCCGGGTGGGTGATGCCGTGCCGTGGCAGGATTTTCCGGTTGAGCGCCACTGGGAGTTTGCATCCAACGAGCAGGAGCGGTCAGCCACGGCAA
>JBIKNV010000307.1:0-4133 GCA_044358475.1 Pirellulales bacterium
GAGGCCGACTTTCTCCAGTTCTCCTCCGCGCTGACGGTCGACGTGGCTTGGATCGACAGCACGCTGACCGATGCCTTGCGGTTTGCCGTCGTGGCGGGGGCTGCACCGGCGGCACCGCGCTGCCCCTGCCTTAGACTGCAGGTCGTGAACGGCCGATTTCGGTGTCGCGAGGGTTTTGCCAGTCTTCGTGATTCAGCCTCCCGTCCGGTGGTGCCGGTGCTCCAGGCATCCGCCGAAACATCACGGTTTCAGGTGGCGGCCGGGCGGGCACTGCTCGAGCAGTCGGGGATCGGCGACCCCGATGCCTACCGTGTCGCGATTGAATGGCTTGACAGTGGCGGCCGCTACGAAGGCAGTCCGATCTTTCGGCGGATCGACGGGGCGGCCGAGCGGGTCGAGATTGACTATGCCGCGGCCCCTCAGGACCTGCGGCACGTTGCGGATGATGCTGATTGGGACAGTGAGGGCGGTTGAGCCTGCCGCCCGCGGCTGTACCAGTCGGCAGTCACATTCCAGTTGCCGGATTTGCCCAGTTTTTTCTTGACGCCGCTGAACGGGCAGGCTCTGATTGTGGGGCTGGCGGGCAGCAGGTTTCGAGGAAGCCGCCCGTCATCAGCAACCGTGGAGGTCATCGATGATGCGCAGGAATGTGACGGGAGTGACGGGCATGGTGATCGCGATCGGCGTGGCAGCCTGGGGCGGCCAGGCGTTTGCGATCAAGCAATTCGCGGACGAGTTCAAGGCGGTATACGTCGAAGAAGGAACGCCCCTCGCTGCCGAGGTTGAGAAGGCAAAGTGCAACGTCTGTCACATGGGGAAGAGCAAGAAGGACAGGAACGCCTACGGGCAGGCTCTGGCCGAACTGCTCGACAAGAAGGAAGACAAGGACAACAAAGACAAGATTCGTCAGGCGCTGGAAACGGTTGCCGCCAAACCGAGCGCCGGGGCCGGTTCGCCGACGTTCGGTGATCTCATCAAGGAAGGCAAGCTTCCCGGCGGCCCCGCCGAGTGAGGCGCCCTCAGACCTCAACTGCCCGCGGCCTCGAGGACGAGTTCCTCGAGGTCCGGGCAGGTCGAGAGAGTAGCCACCTGATCAGCGGGTGCGAAGATCCGCACCCGCTTCACGACATCGTCGAACTGTTCCTGGGCGAGACTGCGCACGATCGGCGAGCGGTCGGCCAGTGGAATCCATTCCCAGCGGGATGACTCAGGTCCTGCCGTCCGCTCCCGCACCTGAAGCCGAAACTCGATCTCCCGCTCTGCCGGCGGGGCATCGATCAGCAGTGTGTCGGGATCGATGGTATGGCCGGTCCGCGCGCTGGCCAACTCGGCAAGGCGATGTGAAATCGCCACGAGTTCGGCGTACCTCCGGCCGGCCAAGGCGGCATGCAGCGACGCGTGGTGGAGGGGGTCGAACATGGCGACCCGCTTGTGGAGCTGCCGCCGCGGGCCGAACAGCCCGGCGACGAGGGTCGCGGCTGGTCCGTCAGCCGCCGCGGTGATCCAGGCAATGAACGATGGATCGTCGCAACGCACGAGTTCCTGCGGCACTATGGCCGGCCGCAGCAGCCAGATCGACCGCTGCAGCATGGCCGTGGCCGCCCGCACGGCATGGTGCCAATACACCTCGCTGAACATGACGGAGCGAGCGACGACCAGCAGCTCGGCCGCCGTGCGGCCTTTTTCCGTGATCGCCAGCGCCGTGCCGCTTTCGTCGAGGCAGAGGCTGGAGACGAGCCGCTCCTGGTCAAAATGGTCGCCGTAGGGAACGCCAGCATGGAGACTGTCGCGGGCGAGGTAGTCCATCTTGTCGACATCGACCGGACCGGAAAGGAGCGATTGCAGCACTCGGGCCGCCGGATCAGCGGCCGATCCGGTGACGAGGGCCGCGACCCGGGAAGGGTCGAGACCCCAGCGGGCGCGGAGGACGTCCGCGATCTCGCCATCGGTAACGAGGTCCGGTAGAAGCGACTCATGCTTGGGTATTTCGGGCAACCCCATGTCTTCCAGCGGATGGCAAAACGCCCAGTGGCCGATGTCGTGCAGCAGCGCCGCGGCGAGAAACGCGGCGGCATCGTCCGGTCCCACGGTCTGGCAAAATCGTGCATCGTGCTGGAGTCGAAAAAGAAACTCGATCGCCAGCCTGTAGACACCGAGAGAGTGCTCGAACCGTGAGTGGCGTGCCCCTGGGTAGACGAGCGCGACGAGCCCCAACTGGCTGATGCCGGCGAGCCGCCGGAAGGCAGCCGAATCGACCAACGCCTTCACCCGCGGCGAGAGGGGCACCGTCACGCCGGGAGGAATGCGGATGCCGGCCGTCGCCGTACCGAGCGCGGCAAGTTCGGGAACGGCAGCGGCGAGCGTGGGTGCCATCGGAAACGATCTAGAACGAGGGCAGTCCGAGGATCCAGCGGAGCAGCGCAGTGAACAAAACGTAGAGGGCGAAATGGGCCACGGCTGTTCCCCAGTCGAGATCGAGGGCGGCGAACGCCGCCAACGCCCCTGCGAACGCGAAGATGGGTCCGACGAAGAGCCACCGCCAGAATTCCTCATTCATCTGCTCGATCGGCAGAAAAGCATGAACGCCCCAGAGCGACGCATAGACCGCAGCACAGATCAGGCACCGCACCGCGAGGCTCGCGTTCGGGAAAGGCTCGATCTCCCGGTCGCGCACGATCCAGTACCCGATCCAGACAGAAGGAAACGCGAGGATGACTGCCCCTGCTGCGAGCAGCCAGGTGGGAGCGTTGCCCGATCCCCAGGTCATGCGGCACGCCACGGCGACGAGGAGGCTGCCGACGACGCCTGCGATCACTCCCGCCACGCTCACCATCGAGAGCGGTTTCTCCTGGAAGACGATCGGAGCCGTCGGCATGCGGCTGGTCGCCCCCTTGCCAGACGCCGGCTCCGGCTCGTGGATCGTGACCTCGCCCGCCGATTTCGTGGGGATGGTGATCGGCTTCTTGCACTTCGGGCAGGGACCGGTGCGGCCTGCGAACTGGTCGCTGACTGTGAAGCGAGACTTGCAGCCGGAGCAGAGAACGGAAATGGCCATGGCGAGATTCCTTGCGACGCAGGCTACACTACGGAAGCGGAGGATCGGAATGATGACGCAGCAACCGCATGAAAAACAGGCCGCGGGAACGCCCCGTCGGGCAAGCGGGCCCATGATCGCGTTTCGCTGCCCCAACGGACATGTTGGCCAAGTGCCCGCGCATTTGGCGGGCAAGAAGGCCAGGTGCCCGCACTGCAAGACGCCGATGACGATCCCAGTGCCGCCGGGGGTCGCACAGGCCACGAATCCATCCCGAGGGAATCCCTTGGAGGACAATCCCTTGGCGGCCGATCCACTCGAATTTCGTTCGTTGGACGACCTCGTGTCGGTAGAAGACTCATTACCGGAAGATCTTCCGCTCTTGGAGCCAGAGCCGGTCGCCATGCACGCGGCACTTCCTCAGCCTCCGCTGCCAGCCCCGTCGGGCGAAGCTGACGACGCCCCTTGGCACCCCACCGCCGATCTGGTCGCCCGCCTCTGGGCAGAACGGGATCACGGCGGGAAGGTGGAGGTGCATCATGCCGACGGTGTCATCGTGCCGGACTGGTATGACGTGACGTGGTCACGGGGCACCCATGGCGTGTTTGGGAGTCAGGCCCCCGACGGCACCGTCACGATCACCGCCGTGGCATGGTCGGCCGTGCAGAAGGTGATCGTCCGGCAGGTGCAGACGCTTCCCGCCGATATGTTTCCCACCGGCTAACGTCGATTTGAAATTGCTCAACTCTCGTCGAGATCGCCTTCGGTGATCATCGTGAAGCCCTTGGAGCCGAGGGTCTCGAGACCCATTTCAGTGTTGTCGACCATCAGGGCGACGGCTGGTCGGCCGCGGGGGCGAACGAGAATGGGATAGGCTTGGATGATGTTGACCTCGGCCTGCAGCAACGCGGTGCAGACACGCAGGAGGGGCTGATGGTTGTCGGGTAACTCGACGCCGATGAGGTCGCTCTCGATGAGGGCCAGTCCGGCCCGCTCCAGGATCTCCCGCCCCTGCTCGGGATGGCTGAGCAGGAATCGCACGAAGGCACACTCGCCGGAATCGTTGATCGACAAGGCCACGATGCGGACGCTGGATCCG
>JBIKNV010000050.1:0-11375 GCA_044358475.1 Pirellulales bacterium
ATCTTGCCCTGATTGTTGCGGCCGCCCGTCTTCTTCTTGCGAACCCGCAGCGTCTTTGGAGTCGGGGCACCCCGCGTCAACTCGGCAAAGTCCGAGACGCTCGCATTGCGACGCCCAGCGCTGGTCGGCTTGTAGGTGCGAATTCCCATGGTTTCATCCCGAATGCAAACTAGAACAGGTTGATCTTCGACTCTGGCTTCAGGGTGACGATGGCCTTCTTCCAGGCCTTGGTGCTTGTACGTCGCACCCGACTCCGGCGCGCCTTGCCGATCCGGTTTTGAATGGCGACCTTTTCAACCTTCACGTTGAAGAGCTCTTCCACAGCCCGCCGAACATCCGCCTTCGTGGCAGCCGGCACCACCTCAAACGAGTACGCGTTGTGGCGAGTGGCCCGATGCATGCCCTTTTCCGTGACGAGCGGGCGGACGATCACCTGATGGGGGGCGAGGCCAGGAGACACGGCGGGTTGGGGAGATACAGGAACAGCCATTGTTTACTTCTCCTTCGCAACCCGGGGCCGCCTCGGCTTCGCCGCCTTCACCGCCTTGGGCTTGGCAGCTGCCGACGCGCGAAACGAATCGAGGGCCGCTTTGGTCATCACGATCGCGCGGGGCTGCAGAATCGACCAGGCGTTGAGCTCCGTCACCGGCGATACCGACATGCCATCGATATTGCGGGCACTCTTCCAAAGCATGCCGTCGTACTTCTCAGGCGAGAAAAGCACCGTCGAATCACCGAGGCCGAGGGCCTTCATGAGCCTGGCGACCGACGCTGTTTTGGGGGCGTCGAGAGCCACACCGTCGATGAGCATGACCTCATCGTCAGCCAGCCGCGCGGCCAACGCCATCCGAGTGGCCGCCTGCAGTGACTTGCGGGGCATCCGCCAGCCGAAGTCACGCGGATGTTTGGCAAAGATATGACCGCCACCGCGGCGAGTGCCGCTACGACGGGCGCCTGCCCGGGCGTTCCCGGTACCCTTTTGACGATACAGCTTCTTGGTCGACCCGGCCACCTCGCCACGAGTCTTCGTCTTCTGGGTACCCTGCCGCGCGTTGGCCTGATACATCACCACAGCGTCATGCAAGAGCTGCTTATTGACCTTGGGAGCCAACTCGGCGGGATCGATCTCATACGTGCCGACTTTTTTGCCGGCCATGTCGTAGACAGCGAGGTTCACTTGCCACCTGCCTTCTTCTTGCTCGCCGGAGCACCGACCCCGACTCGCTTGAGTTTGTTCGTCTGCCGCACCATCACGTAGCTGCCCTGCGGCCCAGGAATGGCACCCCGGACGAGCAGCAGGTTGTTTTCCTTGTCGATCCGCACGAGCTTGAGATTTCGCATCGTCGACCGCTCGTTGCCATAGCGACCGGCCATCCGCTTGCCCTTGAAAACTCGTGCCGGCGACGTGTTCATGCCGGTGCCGCCCTGATGGCGGTGCACCTTCTTGACGCCATGACTGGCACGCTGCCCCTTGAAGCCGTGCCGCTTCATCACGCCTGCGGTGCCGCGACCCTTCGTCGTGCCCGTGACATCCACGAAATCGACGCCCTCGAACACATCGACCGTCAGCACCTGCCCAACTTGCACCCCCTCATAGACGCCACGCATCTCGCGAACGAGACGCTGAGGCTCACAATCTGCCTTGGGAGCCGCCTGCACGCCAGCTTCAGCACGAGACTTGGCCCGCTTGCCATCAAGATTGGCAACTTGCCCGCGGAGCGACCGGCTGGCCAGCCGCCGCGGCTTGTCACGGAAACCGATCTGCACGGCCGAGTAGCCGTCGCGATCGGTGCTACGCACAACGAGGATCGGGCACGGACCAGCCTCGATCACGGTCACCGGCACTACCGTGCCGTCGGCGTCAAACACCTGCGTCATCCCGATCTTGCGGCCCAAAAGACCTTTCCGCCCGGCCTTTTCAGCACGGGCGGCAGCGGCAGTCCCGGTTGCAGCCATAGTTGTTTCGCCGGCAAAACAAGAGCCTGACGCCATCGACGCCCTACCCGTTTTGCGATCACGCTCGAAGCCGTCGGCTGCGGGAGCACCGGGAACCGTTTACCCCGCCCACCGGCGGAGAGTTCCGGGCCTTACCCGCAACGCCTTCCAAGCATGCCTGTTCGTGCGCTCCAAAAGTGGTTCGTGAAAGTGGTCGAGCGGTCCATTACCGCGACGATGCCTTGATTTTGATGTCGACGCCTGCCGGCAGACTGAGTTTGTTGAGAGCTTCGATCGTTTTGGCGGTCGCCTGGACGATGTCAATCACCCGCTTATGGGTGCGGATCTCGTACTGCTGCCGAGCCTTCTTGTCGATGTGCGGGCCGGAGAGCACCGTGTACCGCTCGATCCTCGTTGGCAGCGGAATGGGTCCGTGCACTTCGGAATTCGTCCGCTTGGCAGTATCAACGATTTCGGCCGCACTTTGATCGAGTACGGAATGATCGTAGGCTTCCATGCGGATGCGGATAATTTCCTGAGTCGGACCGGCCACGGTAACACTCCAAAAATAATTCGAAAACGGCGTGGCCCATCAGGGCCGTACCGTCCAATCGGTCGCAGGGCTCTAGCGACATCAGGGTCGCTTCACCCGGAAGAAAGACTTTTCGGCCAGGAAATTCCTCGCCATGCAAAGCCTTTTTCGCGACGCCTCTCGTGACCGTGTGGGGCCACTACCAGCGCTGCGGGATTGAGCCCCGAAATCTAAAAGCCGCCTGGGGCAATGTCAACACGCTGGTTTTTCAGAGCCAAACGAGGGTGGAAGATCGCACGGGTGAGCCCCGCCGCAGCTGCCTACAGCCGTTTGAGACGGATATTGCGAAACTCGGCCCACATCGGCTTTCCGGCGTGCAGCTGCAGCGCAAGAACCCCGCTTTTGAGGGCCAAATCGGGCTCGTTGTCAGTGAAATCGAGGATCAGGCGGCCGTTGAGCCAATGACGAATATGGTTGCCCTCAGCCCGAATCACGACGTCATTCCAGTCGTCCAGCTTCATGAGTTCCTTGAACTCATCCTCATCAATGAGTGTGCCGACCACTTTCTGTCCATCGGCCTCCCACGTTGCCCGCTCGCCCACCTGGCAGATCCGCCCCCGCTTGCCCCCCTCGTCATAGATGAAGCCGGGCACGTTTGGAAACGTATTTTCGTTGCGAATCTCATGCTGGTAGCCCCGCACCACCCACTTGTTGCGGGCCGAGCCGTCAGTGATATGCCGCGATCGATACTGGATGCCGGAGTTGTTGGCCGCGTTGCAGCGAAACGAGAGCCGCACCTCAAAGTCACCGACCATTCCCCCCTGCCAGATGAGAAACGTGTTTCCGTTGGCCACGTTTTCGGGCGTGGTCTCTCCATGAATGACACCGTCTCGCACGCTCCACAGCCGCGAGTCACCATCCCAGCCGGAGAGATCCTTGCCGTTGAAGAGCGTCTCCATTTCTGCCGGATCGGCATGCACAGCGGTTGAAGCTTCACCCACTGGCGGTGCCGCCTCGGCAACGCCCGCGGTCCACACCGCAGCAACAACGACCAGCACAAAAGGTACATTTTTCTTCACGGTTCGACTCCTTCTCGGGCGGGCTCATTGGGCTACGGCTGAAAACGGCACCGGGGGGCCGCCGACGGAGTGTACTAGCCAGCCCGCGGGCCGGCCATCAGCCGACTGGCCAGGCTGTGCATAAGTTGCAAAGCCCGCGCCGCCTGCAAAGAATCCGCGTCAAGCCGCCAACCACTAGGTGCCACGATGGACCGCCACAACGACCAGGCACCTCAGGCCGAGGGGGCCGAAGAGCAACGAATCGCGTCGATCAACGGCGATGCTCTTGGCTGGCGTCGCTGGGGCCCCTACCTAGCCGATCGCAGCTGGGGCACGGTTCGCGAGGACTACTCGGCCGATGGCAATGCGTGGGCTTCTTTGAGCTACGACGAGGCCCGCCGTCGCGCCTTCCGGTGGGGCGAGGATGGCATCGCCGGGCTCTGTGACCGCTACCAGATGCTCTGCTTCGCGCCCGCCTTTTGGAACGGCCACGACGACCACCTCAAGGAGCGGTTCTTCGGCGTCACCCCGTTCGAGGGTAACCATGGCGAAGACGTGAAGGATTACTACTTCCACGTCGACAACCTGCCGTCCCACGCCTTCATGAGCCTGCTCTACAAGTACCCGCAGCGGGCGTTCCCCTACGTCGACCTCGTCACGGAAAACCGTCGCCGCGCTGGCCAAGGACCTGAATACGAGCTCGTCGACACCGGCATTTTTGATGACGACCGGTTTTTCGACATCACGGTGGAGTATGCAAAGGTCGACGAAGAGGACATCGCCATCCGGATCACGGCAGTCAACCGCGGCCCCGAAACAGCCTCGCTCCACATCCTGCCGACGCTTTGGTTTCGGAACACGTGGAGCTGGGACGCCGACCGCGTCCCGGAGCCTGCGATCAACGCGGCGGCAGCCGCCGACGGGCTGCTGGCTGTCGTGGCTGACGACTCACCAACGCCACTCGATCCGCAGATCCCCTTCCCCTACCGACTCGGTCAGCGTTGGCTGTATGGCCCAGCCCAGTCTTCGCACGGAGCAGCCGAATGCCTTCTCACCGACAACGAATCGGTCGGCGGCGGTCGGCGGCATGCCAAGGATGTGTTTCACCAAGCGGTCTGTCAGGACCGCCGCGAGGGACTCAAGCCCGCCGGCCCCGGCACGAAGGCTGCGTTTCACTACACGTTTCAGATCGCAGCGGGTGACTCCGCAACCGTGCGGCTGCGGCTGTCACCCCGCTGTCTCGACAGGCCGCTCGATGATGTCGACAGCATCATCGCGACGCGACAGGCTGAAGCCGATGCGTTCTACGCCACGATCAGCCCTGCGCAGGCCTCGGCCGACGAGCGGCTCGTGCAGCGACGGGCCCTGGCCGGCTTGCTCTGGACCAAGCAAACCTATCTCTTCGATGTGGCGAAGTGGCTCGATGGCGACAACCCCGCCGCGCCCCCTCCCCCCGGCCGCGAGCGGATTCGCAACCAGCACTGGCGGCACCTCAACTCGATGCGGGTGCTCACGATGCCCGACACCTGGGAATATCCCTGGTTCGCGGCCTGGGACCTGGCCTTTCAGTGCGTGACCTTCGCGTTGGTTGATGCGAAGTTCGCCAAAGACCAGCTCTGGTTCCTCCTGTTCGAACAGTTTCAGCACCCCAGCGGACAGCTCCCGGCCTACGAATGGGACTTCGGTGACTTGAACCCTCCAGTGCATGCCTGGGCCGTGTGGCGGGTCTACAACATGGACCGCTTCCGCCACTATGGCGGCGGCCCGGGTGATCGGCGCTGGCTGGAGCGATGCTTTCACAAATTGCTCCTGAACTTCACCAGCTGGGTCAATCGCGTTGACCGCGAGGGCAACAACGTCTTCGAGGGGGGCTTCCTCGGGCTCGACAACGTTTCGGTAATCGATCGCAGCGAGCCGCTGCCGGGCGGAGCTCGGCTGGAGCAGTCCGACGCCACCGGGTGGATGGGGATGTATTGCCTCAACATGATGCGGATGGCACTCGAGTTGGCGCGGGAAAATCCCGTCTACGAGGCGCTGGCCTCGAAGTTTCTGCAGCACTACGTCTACATCGGCTACGCCATGAAGCACATGGGGCCCACCAACGCCTCGCTGTTCGACCCCGAGGATGGCTTCTTTTACGACGTGCTTCGCTACCCCGACGGCCACTTCGAGAAGTTTCGCGTGCGGTCACTCGTGGGCCTGATTCCACTCTTTGCCGTGGAACGGCTGGAGATGGAGTGGATCGAACCATTCGCCGAGTTTCGGGCGAATCTGGACTGGTTCCTCGCCAACCGCCGCGAGTTCGTCGAGCAAGTCATCCACACGATTGAGCCCACCGAAGGCAAGACGACCCATCTGCTCACGATCGTCGATCTCGACCAACTTCGGCGGCTGCTTGAGCGGCTCCACGACCGCGAGGAGTTTCTCTCACGGTTTGGCATTCGCTCGTTGTCGAAACACCACCAGCAGCATCCGTTTGTCCATGACGGCCAGGCCGTGGCCTACGAGCCGGCCGAGTCGTCAAGCAAACTCAAGGGGGGCAACTCCAACTGGCGGGGTCCGATCTGGTTCCCCACGTCGTTTCTCCTCATCGAATCCCTGCGCAAGCTGGGCACGGCCTTCGGCGACAGTTTCACGATCGCCACGCCCGGGTCGCATGAACAGCCCATTCCACTGAATGCCATGGCTCGCGACATCGCCCGGCGGCTGATCAGCATCTTCCTCCTCGATCCTCAGGGGCAGCGGCCGGTCTTCGGCGGCGCGAAAAAATTTCGTGACGATCCGACGTGGCGGGATCATCCGCTCTTCTACGAATACTTCCATGGCGACAACGGAGCCGGTATCGGCGCCAGCCACCAGACCGGCTGGACGGCCCTCGTGGCCAATCTCATCGACGAATGGCGGTAGGGGGGCGGGGAGCGGCGAAAATTTTTCGCACCGATTCCTTGCAGATGCCGTAAAGCCCTGTAGGAATAGAAGAGTCAGGGGCATGGCGATGACTGGCTCACATCCGGTCGTTTCGTCACACGGCGAGCCGAGGGGACTCCACACCATGAATGGGAGACTGCCATGGATTCGCGCGCCTTTTTCGACTGTGTCGCCGGCTGGGCCGGCAAGACTTTCTCAGGCCGGCTGAGCCGCCAGACCCGCCGGGCTGCTCTTCGCCAGCACCACCGCCTCCAAAAGCGGGCCGACCGGCTGGCTCCGGAATCGCTCGAGCAGCGAGCCCTCTTGGCCGCCGTCGTGGCCGGCTACGAGGTGGTCAACAACTGGGGCAGCGGCTTTCAGGGGTCCATGACGCTCGCCAATCAAGACTCGCAATCGTACGGCGATTGGACGGTGTCCTTTGACTACGGCGCGACGATCACGTCGATCTGGGATGCGCGGGTCGTTTCACGGGAGGGATCCCGCTACACCGTTGCGAATGCCGGTTACAACGCCGCCTTCGACCCCGGTCGTACGATCGCCTTTGGATTCATCGGCACCCCGACGGCTGCCGGTGGTGCCGCCGACGCGCCAACCAATTTTACGGTCAACGGTGAGCCGCTCGATGGCCAGCCCGCAGCACCAGCTGAACCGTCGCCACAGCCTGGCCCAGTCCCGACGCCTGCCCCGGAGCCGATGCATCCGGACGCGTCGTTCGTCGTCACCAGCGACTGGGGCAGTGGCTTCAACGGCGACGTGACCGTGACCAATCGAAGGCTAACGCTTGGAGCCCGGAGCGGAGCCACGACCACCACCACGAGTTGGACAGCGTCGTTTGACTTCGATGGCGACATCACGAGCCTCTGGAACGGCACGATCATCGCCCGCAACGGCTCGACCTACACCGTCGCCAACGCGGCCTGGAACGGCAGCCTCGCCGTCGGGCAGTCGGCGACCTTTGGCTTCACGGCATCCCCCGGCGGGGCCGCAGCCCGGCTGCGGAATCTGACGGTCGCCTTCGACGGCGTCGCGGCCCCCGTTCCCGCGCCGACTCCAGAGCCTGCGCCAACGCCTGCTCCTCAGCCGGCTCCGACCCCCGCGCCGGCCCCTGAGCCGGAGCCACCGATCAGCGGCATCGGCCGCGTGTTCGTCATAAACCCTGCCGGCCCCGACATCGTCGGCTTCGATCCGGCGGTCGATCGGCTCGATTTCGGTGAGGTCTCCGTCCACAACCTGATCGTCGCCAAATTGCCCTCAGGGGAGGTGGCGATCGTGAATCCCTGGGCCTGGACGCCCGAATATCAGGTGCTCCAAGGGATCACGTTCAACGACCTGACGATTGAAAACTTCGGCATCGTGCAAAACGAGCACCTCAGGCAGGACATCGGCGGCGTGATCTCCTGGGAGCAGCGGGTCGGCCCGCGGGATGCCGCCACGGTCTACGTGCGATCGCACGAATATGGCGTGACGCAGGTGATCGACGGCTTCAATCCCGCCGTCAACAAGCTCTCGTTCCTCTACTTCGGCACCCGGGAGCGGCTCTCCGTCAGCGACACGGCCGAGGGCCTGCGTATTTCAGTCGCTCCGACAGGCCAAAGCGTGCTGCTCTCGGGCATTGCCTTGAGCGATCTTGTGCCAGCCAACATCGAGTTTCACCACGATCAGATCGTGGAAGATCAACTCGAGGTGCCGTTTGGCTTCACGGTCGACCAGGTAGCCATGGTGAGCCGCATGGCCCTGCTCACGCCGCAGGCACCGGCCGGCCAGATGACCGACGGGCATCAAACAAGCCCGGGCAGCGTGCAGCCCCACGACCCGGGGCACGGTCACCACCCGGGGCACGGAGACGACCACTGCTGCACGCATCCCATGGATCCGGCCGACCCAATTCCCGCTGATCCGCTGCCCGGCCATCCAGATGATTGCCACGACGCCATGCCACCGACTGGCGATGGCTTTATCGATCTCGCCACCTTTGGCATGTCGGAGGGGAGTGATCACACCCACCTGCACGAACTCACCGGGGGCCGGACGCCGATCACGACCGAGGCGCTCGTGGCCTACAACGGCCTCCGCGGATTCCTGGGGCTCGCTGCGGCCGACCTGGAGACCGTGGGCCAATGGGCTTACGACAACCAGCTCACCAATAACTCGCAGGCCTGGGGCAATGACCTACTCGGCGTCGGGCTCTACTACTCGATGCAGGGAGCGAAGGTGGGCTGGATCCGGGATGCCGCCTTCGATCCGCAGATCCTTGCCGACATCCAACGTACGGCCCGCCTGGGTGCGGCGGCTGACGTGCTGGCGATGGTCGAGGCGTTTGGGCACGAGGGCTTCCGCGAGTACCTGGCCGCTGAGGGCCTCGAAGAGCATTTCGTCAACACGCTCAAGATGGAGCCCCACTATGCCGGCTGGATGCACGACCGCTGCCACGGCTGGCTCGACATCGGCGGAGTGGCCATCGCCCACGACCTCAACCACCTCACGGTGCTCAGCCACGATCAGATGCAGCCCTTCATGAACGACACGTTCGATTGGCCCCAGTGGCCGGCTCTGGAAGTCGGGCATGACCGCGTGATCGAATACTTCCAAAGCATGGTCGTGCTCGGCAATCCGTTGGGTGAAAACATCGATCTGCCGTCCGTGACCAACCCGTTGCCGGCGGAGCCCGCGCCAGCTGATCCCGGGAGCAACGAACCGGTCGTTGCCGATCCGCCACTGGCCGATCCCACGACACCCGGTGCCGAACTGCCGATCGCCACGCACGACAAGGTGCTGGCGGCCTACTTCCCCGAGTGGGGCATCTACGGCCGCAACTACCAGCTTGACGACGTGCCCGGTGAGAAGATCACGCACCTGATCTATTCGTTCGCCAATCTCACGGCCGCCGGCGAGATGACGCTCTTCGACAGCTATGCCGCCGTCGAAAAGCGGTTCGCAGCCCATGAAAGCGTGAGTGGCGAGGCCGACCAGTGGTACTACCCGCCGGGTGACCCGCGGGCCAACCAGACGATCTGGGGCAACTTCAACCAGCTCGCCCAGCTCAAGGAGAAGTTCCCGCATCTGCAGGTGAGCATCGCCGTCGGCGGGTGGACGCTCTCCGACCACTTCAGCACCGTGGTCGCCACGGCTGCCGGTCGGCAGACTTTTGCCAATTCGATCGTGAGCTTCCTCACCACCTACGAGGTGTTCGACGGCATCGACTTCGACTGGGAATACCCGGGCGGAGGCGGTGAGGCGGGCAACTCGGCCAGCTCGAATGACGGCGCGAACTACGCCCTCCTGATGGCCGACGTGCGGATGAAGCTTGATGCCCTGGGAGACTCCCGCGGTCGTACCTACGAGATCTCGGTGGCCTCACCAGCCGGGCTCGACAAGATCGCCAACTTCAACCTCCCGGGGCTCACGCCCCACGTCGACTTCTTCAACGTGATGACCTACGACTTCCACGGCACGTGGGAGAGTACGACCGGTCATCAGGCCGCCTTCACGGGCGACTCCAATGGCTACGACATCGAGACGGCCGTGAAGGCCTACCTCGATGCAGGTGTGCCCGCGGAGAAGATCGTGCTCGGGGCACCGCTGTACACGCGGGCCTGGAGCGGCGTGGCCGAGGGCGGTGACGGCGGCTATGCAGAGGGCTCGTCAGGGGCGGCACCAGGCACGTTCGAGGCTGGCAACTACGACTACAAGGATCTTCTGGCCCGGGTGCAGGATCCGAGTAGTGGCTGGCAGCTCTACTGGGATGACACGGCCCAGGCGTCCTATCTCTACAACGCTTCGCAAGACATCTTCAGTTCATTCGAGACCCCCACATCGATCGCCCTCAAGGCTCAGTGGGCCGAGGATCTCGGGCTGGGCGGCATGATGTTCTGGGACCTCTCGAATGATGCGACAAACTCGCCGGAGAGCCTGATCAATGCCGCCTACCGATCGTGGGTCATCGACGACTCCCTGGAAGCGATCCGTGGAAGCTCCTTGCTCACCAACGAGATCATCATCGGCGGCGACGGCATCATCACGCCGCTGGAGGCCGACTGGGAATGAAGCGCCAGCGGCCTTGCTTCGGCAGCCGGAGTCAGTCGAGAGCGATCTCGATCGGATCGGCTCCGGCACCGATCTCGACTTCCAGCCCACTCCGCAGCGGATCTGCGTACTGGGCCGGCACGACATTCTCGTAGTCTGCCTCGGCGAACGAAACCGATGCCACGATGTCCTCACTGCCTTTGTTCTCGTTGGCAGCAGCTTTTTCGAGTCGCTTGTCCGCAGCTGACCTGAGGACCTGCTTGACCACGGCCACACGATAGCGGCCGGGAATAACTCCGTCGGTCGCGCCAAAAGTGCCCAGCGCAAACCGCCCGTCACTCGCTGTCACAGCCAACGAGGGGCGACCACCATTCACCGGAATGAGCGTCACGCTGGCTCCTTCCAAGGGCTCCCCGCCGAGGGTCACACGACCGCCGGCTTCGACGCGTGTCGGCCGACTGTATCCACAGCCGTGGATGAACAGGCTCCCGACACAACAAATGGCAACGATCGACGCGGGGTGCTGCATGACGGACCTTCCTTACATGGTCGGTACGGGCTTGCCATCAGCACGGTGTCCAAGAAACTGAAGGGCCGTGTGATCGACGTTCTCGTTCAAAACCCGCACGGCTCCATCACCCATCAGAAAAGAAACGGACCCCGGGTGCCGGCTTCTGAAACCAAACTCTGTCTGCCAATTGCAGCGCGCCGCACACTGCATCGTGGCGTCGTTGCCACAGGAGTCATAGTTCAACGGCACGAGGGTCTGCACGAGACCCTGCCCGTTGTTCGAAGCAGCCCAGCCGTAATCGTGATGATAGCTGCAATGGACCCGCACCTCACCAAAGAAGATGGTGTTGGACAGGCCGTCGAGGATGTCCTTGAAGCTGCACTGATAC
>JBIKNV010000026.1:0-13695 GCA_044358475.1 Pirellulales bacterium
CCACCACGGAGGTCCTCTGGGGTTCCCCGGGAAGCGAGGGTCTACGTTGGGAGAGTGCCGACTCACCAACATCCGCCTGCATTCTCATCCGTCGCCCAGAGACACTCGGCGGGAGCGTGTTTCTGGGTGTCCACCCGGCAGACGCTCGCGGGCTGCTGGTACGGCGGAAAGGCGATCGCACCACGGTCGAGTGCTGGCTGTTTTCGGCCGCTGCCGAGAAGGGTGTGCTCTTTCGCGGCCGGGCAGTGGCTGCTTTCGGGCCCAGGGCAGAAGACACGTCGTGGGCCGAGCGACTCTGGGCCGAATTTGTCGGCTCGCCACCCATGCTGACCACCTGACGGCATGCCTGGCCACGTGAAAATTGGCGTGGCGTCAGGCGACTGGCAGGCGGTACAGTGCCCCCATCTTTCCTGGGTTCTCCGCAACGGTTCCCAGCCTGTCCTGTCGTCTCTTTAGTTTAAGGAGCACGTCACCGTGGCCGACATCGTTTTTGCCTTCGACCCGGCGATCGACCGCCCCATCCCCATCCCCGACGCCGCGCCGCCAGCCATCGCGGAGGCCATATCCGCAGCGCCCCTGCAATCCCTGCGGGCCGCCATCACGACGGCCCGCGAGACGGAGGCTGCCGCCGTGGTCCTGTTCGGACGCGTGCTTGATCCGCATCGCGCCAGTACGGCCCAGGCCGCAGCGGTGCGAGCGATGATCCTCGAACTCGCCGCCGTCGGCTGTCATACCGTGTGGGTGACCGACGACGCCGACGACTGCGCGGCCATCACGCAGATGCTGGGGGATCCCCGCGGCCTGCTGTTCGCCACGCCATCGACTCCGGTGCGTCTCGATGTCCGCGGTCTGCCTGTGGAAATTCTCCGGGCGCACGGCGGAATCACGGCTGCATCGCACGCCGCAGCGTTCCCTGCCGGCTCGGGCCTGCTCGAGCACCGCGTGATCGTGGGCTGGGATCGTTCATTGTGGTCCGCCGAGCGGTGGGACGATGCGTTGACCGCCAACGCCCCCCAGGCACTGGCCGGCTGGGCCCAACCCGGCTGCCACTGCGTGTGGGGCTCGCGGCGCACCCAGCCGCTGCCGGTCGGTGTTCGTGCGGTGTCTGCGCTCCAGCCGCGATCGATCCATGAAGCCTCATCGGGCGGATGCAGCCTCCTCTCGCTCATTGACTTCGACGATGCCGTTGACCCTGCCGGCGGCTCAGGCCGCTGGCGGACCGTTTTGACGCAGCGCATCAACTGGAAGACGATCACGGTCGAGTCGGCTGCCGGCGGTGACGAGGAGCTGGCCACCACGATCTGGTCCGCCCTCGAATCGCTGCCTACCGATCCGCAGTCGCCGCTGCAGATCATCCGCTGCTCGGTGGAGTGTGGGGCAAGCGTGGGCCGCCGCGTGCGGGTGGCCGAGATCGCCGCCGAGACACTGGCCCGAGTGCGCGATCTCTTCGACAAGAAAAACGTGCGTGCCTGGTGCGCGGAGTTGTATGCCGATCCCGGCGAGTCGCTCGCTTCGCTCGGCCACGCCCGCTCCGGAGGCCGGCCCGGCAGCACGACGTCGTTTTCATCGGCCTTGGCCGACATCGTCGTGGGCATCGAAAACGAGCCGGCGGCCCAGCGTCATGCCGGGCTGGCGATGCCCGCCGACATGGCTCGAGAAGCCGGCTGGCTGGCGTTGGAACTGATCGAATCGGCCTGACAGTGAGAGGATTCCATGTTCATCGAGCGGATTGAGGTCGAACAATTCGGGTCGCTGCGGAACGTCACCGTGGGCGGTCTCGGCCCCGGCGTGCAGGTGCTGCACGGCACCAACGAGACCGGCAAGACATCACTGCTGGAATTTGTCCGCGCGGTGTTTTTCGGGTTCGAGGGGTTGTTTCGCCGCGGCGTGCTCGACCCGCAGGTGCCCTGCGCCGGTCGAGTGATCGTCGTTGCGGGCCCCGAGGGGAGGCGGATCGCGATCGAGCGGAGGCACGAGGGCCCGCATCTGGCTTCGCTCACGCAGGCGAGCTACGAGGATGACATCGTCGGACTCGGCGGAGACGACGGCGACCTGATCGAGATCACCGATCTCGACCCCGGCACCGAACACCGCGGACGAATCTATCTCCAGGATCTGGTGGGCGAGATCGACGAGAAGGCCTTCACCAACGTCATGGCCTTCGGGCTCGACGAACTCCACGAATTGCGGACGCTCGATCCGGAGGGCTGCGGGAGCCGGCTGTACGAACTCGCCGCCGGGCTCGACCGCTCGAAGGTCAGTCGCGTGCTCTCCCACCTTCGCGATGCCTTGGCCCGGCTCGATGCGACCGACCCGGCCGTGTCGCCGATCGAATCGCTCCGCCAGCGCCGGGGCGAGATCTTGCAACGGCTCGCGGCTCTCAAGGCCCCGGCGCTCGCCGCTGGGGGACTGGCTGCCGAACTGGCCCGCATCGACGCCGAGATCGCCACGCTCGAGGCGGCGATCGTACGGTCGGAGGAGGCGGAAACCGTCATCCGCCGCGTCGTGCCACTGGAGTCGCTCCACAAGGAGATGCTCGCCGCTGCCGAGCGACTGGCGAAACTCGAGGGCGCGGCCCTGGTCCACCCTGACCGCGACTCCTGGAAAAGATCGGTCAAGCGTCGCGACCGCCTCGTCCGGGAGGCCGCCCGCCGAAAGAAGACTCGCAGCCGCCGGGCCCGCGAGCTCAAGGCCGTCAGCACTGAGTCGAGCGTGTGGCAGAAGCGATCGGTCGTGGCCGCGGTGCTCGAGGAAGAGCCGCGGGTGGAGCGATTGATGGCCGAGGTGTCACGGGTCGAGTCCCATGCGCGACTCGCAGCCCGCCGGTTTGGAGAACAGATCGGCATGGCCGGCCTCTCGCGACTCGTGCCGGTCGAACGCGCGGTCGATGCCGCCGGCGACGCCTCCGCCGAACTGCTGCTCCCCGAGGGATTCGCGCTTTCGTTCGCACCGTTGCACAGCCGGGCCCGCGGCTGTAGCCGAGCGTCCCGCGATGTCACGGCTGCCAAGCGGGCCGTGGCCGATGCCAGGGCAGAACTCGAAACCACCCGCGGGGTGGTTTCCGGAGCCGGCTCGCACCTCGGCGGGGTGACGATCGCCAAGGCGATCGAGGAGGCCAGTGGCCGTGCCGCGACCATCCGTAATCGGATCGCGCTGGCCGAACGGGTCGATGAGCTCGACGACTCGCTGACGAACCTGGAGCGGGAGGTGGCCCATTCGATGGAAGGCCAGCTGCTGCCGTTGGGCTGGCTGATCCCGCTCGGAGCCCTATTCGTCGTCGGCGCTGGCATGCTGCTCTCCGGGTTGCTGCTCCCCGCGAGCGTCACCGGTTCCTTGGCCTACGCCATCGCGGCGCTCGGACTGGCAGGAACGGGCCTCGCGTCGGTAACGACCTGGTCACTCGACCGCGCCGCGTCGACGCGGCTGGAGGCCACGCGGCAGCAGTACGACATGGTCAACAAACAGCGGGAGGATGCGGCCGCCCAGTTGGCCCAGCTCGACGCCGCCATCCCCGGTGACGCGACCCAGTCGCTCGACCGCAAGCTCGCGGCCATCCAGGCGGAAGTGGAGCGACTGGAAGCATTGGCGGGCCGCGAGGGCTCGATGCACGTGCTTTCCGACCGCCTCACGATCGCCCGCCAGGACCTCAAGCGGGCGTTGGCCAACCGCAAGTCGGCTCGGCTCCGGTGGCAGCGGTCGCTCGAGCAGCGGGGACTGCCGGCCACGCTGATGCCCCGCGATGTCCGCATGATCGAGATGCACCGGCAGTCGCTCCTCACGCTCGACGACGATCGTCGCCGGCTCTCGGAAGAGGCGCGGCAGAAGCGGGATGAGCTCGCGGAATGGTCGCACCGGATCGATCAGGTGATGGTCGACTGCGATCTCGTGCCGGAAGGCTCTCCCCTCGATCACCTGCGGCAGTTGCGGGAGCGGCTCGAGGCCGACGGCCGAGCCGTGCGGCTGCGAGTCACGGCCACACGAAGGTTGGAACGAGCCCGGGTACGGCATCGCCAGGCGCTCAAGCAGATCAAGCTTGCCGACCGCGGCATTCACCAGTTCTACAGCCGGTGGGACGTTGCATCGGAGCAGGAGTTTCTCGCCAAGGTCGACCGGCGGCCACTCTATCGACAGGCCCGTCGCGACGCCGAAGCTGCGGAGGCCGCGTGGGTGGACGCCCGGCGGGCCGTCACCGAACCGCACGACCTCGAGCATTGGCTCACCGAGACCACGACGTTGCCGCTGGAAAGACGACTGGCCGACGCCTGCGCCGCCACGGACCGGCTGCGCGAGTCGTTGCTCGTCGCCGAGGATCGCCGGACTACCGTCGCCAAGCGGCTCGACGCCGCGGCCCGTGATCGTTCCGCCGAACCGCTCCAGGCGGAGCTGGCCAGCGTCGAGCAGGAGCTCGCAGCGCAGCTCGACCGCCGGCGGCTGCTCGAGCGGGCCGGCGTGCTTCTGGAAGAAACCCGAGCGACCGTGGCTCGCGACCATCAACCGCCGACGCTTCGCGACGCCTCCCATTGGCTCGCGCGGCTCACCGACGGCCGCTACACACGGATCACCACCACGATCGACGAAGCCCGCCTCGAGGTGCACGAGTCAGATGGACAGGTGTGGCAGCCGGAGCGGCTCAGCCGCGGCACTCGCGAGCAGGTCTTTCTGGCCCTGCGACTGGCGTTGGTTCGCGACCTGCAGCGACATGGTGTCATGCTGCCGGTGGTGATGGACGACGCACTGGTCAACTTCGACGACAGCCGCGCCCAGGCGGCGGCCCGCGTGCTGATGGAGTTCGTGAGCGATCAGCCCCGCGAGCGGCAACTTCTCGCCCTCACCTGCCATGCCCACGTGGCTTCCCTGTTCGCGGCGGTCCACGCCTCGGTGCGGTCCCTGAGCGATCCCACGGCCCGTTGGATGGCAACGCCGGCACTGCCTCGCGTGTCGCCCCCCGCCGCGCAGCCGCCGGTGGCGATCGCCACCGCAACGACCGCTCCGACGCAGCCGCCCCAGCACGTGGCGATCGTGGCGGAAACATCGGGCAGCACATGGGCGGCTGAAGAGTTCTTCTTCGGTGGTGGCCAGGCCGCCACCGGAGGCATCGTGCGCGTCAAGAAAAAGCCGACGTCGCGCGGTCGCACCGCGTAACGTGAAGGGCCTCTACCCGATGCCGGCCTGAATGTCCCGCAGGTAGCGGGCCCGCATGTTCGCCAGCAGCATGCCGAGGTAGCCGTTGGCACCCAACGACAAAAACAGCGCGATCAAACTGCCGATGAGCAGCGGCCACGGGCGGCTGTCGACGACGCCCGCCGTGTCGATCGAGCCGACCGGGGCCGTAGCCACAGCCGGCATGATCCGCGGACGCTTCGCGGCATCGAGCACCGCCCGCTCCACAGCCGGCGGCCAGGCATCGGCGACGTAAATCTTCACCCGCCTCACATGCCGCGAGTCGGCCGGCACATCACTGGTAAAGGTATAAGGCGAGGCGTCACGAACCAGGTCGGGCTCCACCCGCACCAGATAGTCGCCACCACCTTCATCGGTCGGCACATAGGCCGCCTCGATGCCTGCCATGAGCAACGCGGCAACCGCGATCAGTGTTTCAATCATGAGCTTTTCTCCACTGGGCTGATGAGCCGAAGGCTCCGTTTCCAACTGGCATCTGGTGGGTAAAAAACACCACTGGGTGCGGCGGCAGTGAGCCTCGAACAACCTCGGCTTCATCCACAGACCGCTACGATTTCACACTCCCGACACCGGGTCGTGCAACTCCCGGGTGTTCGGCGGGTACCGCAGCGGTGGCACCGGCCATCCGGTCGGCGGCCGAGATCGTGTCGAGCTCGGTCTGGAGCATCGTCAGCGCGGCCTGCAAAAACGCGACTGCGATCGGCCCCACAAAGATGCCGATCGGGCCCAGCGCGGCCACGCCCCCCAAGACGCTCAAAAGCGCCAGGAGCGGGTGAAGCTTCGACTGCCCGTGCAGCACGATCGGCTTGATGATGTTGTCGATCGTCGACACAACGCACGCGCCCCACAGGGCAAGGCCGACCGCCGCAGCGGTGCTCTTCAGAAAGAAAAGCAGATAGAGACTCGCAGATATCCAGATGGCCGCCGCCCCGACGAAGGGCACGAGCGCACCGAAGAACGTGAGCAACGTGAGGAGAAACACGCCCTTGAGGCCGGCCACATAGAAGCCAAACCCGGCAAGGACCGCCTGCGCGATCGCCGCCAGCAGCGTGGAACTCACCACGGCCCGGCTGACCTCTTCGAATTCCTCGAGCAGCTGCCACTGATATCGGCGATCAAGCGGCACCAGCCGCATCACCGCGTTGAACATCCGCGGACCATCGGCCAGAAAATAGAAGAACGAGACGATCAGCACGATCAGGCCGATCACCAGTTTCACGATCGCCTTCGAGGCGCCGGCAGCCAGCGGCCCGATCCAGTCCTCGACGAGCCGGCGCAATTCGCCGTTGATTCCCTCGGCCGAGAGTTCCAGGCCGGTGGCCTCGTTCACACTCGTCACGAGTCCTTCGAGCACTGCCGGATCGAGCTTGAGGCCATTCGGGGCCTTGAGCATTGCCATGGCATCGCCACCGGCCCGGATGACCAGCATCAAGAGTGGCACGAGGACGATCGCGAGCACGAAGAGCGTGGTCAGGCCAGCAGCCACCCACTCGGGGCACTGTAATTTTCGCAGGAGGGCTCGGTGCAGCGGTCCGAAGATCACGACAAGCATTGCCGCGAGCAGAAGCGGCAGGAGAAAGATGGCCATCACCCGCAGCGAGAGCAGCCCAAAGACAACCACGAGCCCGACCAAAACACCGAGAGAGATGAGGCGGGCCATGCAGTGCTTTCTCGCGTACCGACAGGGGGATTGGCTGGAGCCGTTGGCGGAGCCAGCCGCGGTGGTGACGATTCTACCGCAAGGGTATCCTGTTTCGACACTCCTCCGGGCTGCCACGCTCCCTCCCCTCGCCTTTTCGCCCCATGTCGCAGCCTGCCGTCTCACTCGTCATTCCGGTGCGCAACGAGGCGGGAAACATCGCCCCCCTGGTCGCGGAGATTCGCGATGTTTTCGACCGCGAGGGACTGTCCTGGGAGGCGTTCATCGTCGATGACGGATCGACTGACGCTTCCTGGGAAGAGATTGAGGGCTGCGCTGGCGATCCGCGAGTGACCGGCATCCAACTCGACGGGCCGCGGGGCAAGTCGGCAGCGCTCGCGGCCGGCTTTCGGCACTGCCGGGGGGCGGCGTTCGCGATGCTCGATGGCGACGGGCAGGACAATCCCGTCGAGATTCCCCGCATGCTGAGGCTGCTCGCGTCGGCAGGCGATGCATCGTCACCGTCTGCCGATCTTGTGAACGGCTGGAAGACACCGCGACTCGACCCGTGGCACAAGACCTTTCCCTCGCGGGTCTTCAACCTCCTGGTCGGCTGGCTCACCGGCCTGCACCTCCATGACCACAACTGCGGCCTCAAGGTGATGCGGCCCGAGGTAGCCCGGCAGCTCCGACTCGTCGACGACCTGCACCGCTTCATTCCGGTCATGGCGTCGGCCCGAGGGTTTCGCGTGGTGGAGACGCCGGTGCACCACCGTCCGCGCGTCCGCGGTACGTCGAAGTACGGTGTCGGCCGATTCTTCCGCGGGTTCTTCGATCTGCTCCGGGTCGCCGCCATCGTTCGCAGCGGCGGTCGGTTTCAGACGGTCGGTCGCCGGGGAGAATCGCGGGCCCGCACGCGGCATGGGGTGTACGCGATCCTGGCGACGGTCGTTCTCGGCGGACTGCTGGGCCGTATCGGTGCGGTGACGAGCGTCGACAAGATTGCTTTGGAAAAGCGAATCGTCGCCGATGCCATCGCCAAGGCGGCCGTGGGCGGCATTCCGGTTGACGAACAGTCAATTCGGCAACGGATCGAGGAGGAAAAGCGGCTCATGCGGCCGTTTCTTTCCGCGAACGACCGCAGCCGGTGGCTCACGATCAGGGCGCTCGTCGAGCGGGGCTCCTTCACGATTGATGACCTCGTGGCCGAGCCCGGCTGGGACACGATCGACGCCGTCGCCCATCCCGATGCAACCGGCCGCCTGCGGCTCTATTCGAGCAAGCCGCCGCTGCTGGCTGTGATCGCTGCTGGCCCGTACTGGATCCTTCATCGGATCACGGACTGGACGCTCGGCGACCACCCCTTCGAACTGGGGCGGATCCTGATGGTCGTCTACGGTCTGCTGCCCCTCGGCCTGCTGATCCTTTTCACGGCCCGCGTCATCGACCGACTTGGAACGACCGACTGGGGTCGGATCTACTCGGTGGCCTTGGTCGCCGGCGGCACCCTGCTGACGACGTTTGCGGTGGTGTTCACCAACCACGTGCCGGCCGCGGCGTGCACCGCTGCGAGCCTGTGGCTCGTGCTCCGAATCGCCGGCGATGGCGTTCGGTCGTGGCGGCCATTCGCCGGGGCCGGCCTCACCGCCGCCCTTGCGGCGGCCTGCGAACTGCCGGCACTGGCATGGCTTGTGGTCGTGCTGGCGATGCTCGCCGCCGTCGATCGTCGCCGCACACTCCTCGCGGCACTGCCGGCAGCGGCAGTCGTGGCGGTTGCATTGTTCGTTACCAACTGGCTGGCCCACGGCGATTTCGTGCCGCCGTATGGACATCGTGGCGGCGGACAGGCGGTCCCCATCGAGCCACCCGGCGCCTCGTGGAACCCCGACAACTGGTACGACTACCAGTTGCCGCTGGCCAACGGCCGCACCCTGACCAGCTACTGGCGATCTCCTGGCGGGATCGACCGGGGCGAACCGTCGCCGCTCGTGTACGCCTTTCACGTGCTGGTGGGGCATCACGGCATCTTCTCGCTGACGCCCGCCTGGCTGCTGGTGATTCCCGGGCTTTTTCTCCTGGCCCGTCGTGATAGCATCGGCTCTTCGCCCAACGCGCCGGCCACATTCCGTCGTCGGCTGGCAGCGGGTATCGCCGCCGTGTCGATGGCTGTGATCGTGTTCTACCTGTCGCGCCACCAGATCGACCGCAACTATGGCGGAATGACGGCGGGGTTTCGCTGGGCCTTTTGGCTCGCGCCCTTGTGGGTGGCAGCTGCGGTACCAGCCGTCGATCGTCTGGCGGCAGGTCCGTGGGGCCGCGGCATCGCCTTGACGCTCCTGGCATTGTCCGTGGTGTCGGTCGCGTTTCCGACCTGGAATCCCTGGTCGCTCCCCTGGCTGCACCAGTGGCTCATGCACGCGGGCTGGATCCCGGCTGGATGACAGGCGAGAGCCCTGCGGCTGCAAGAAATTCCCGACAGGCCGGGGGCCATGCCTCCGGGAGCGGTGCCTCGATCTCGAAACGCTCCCTGGTATCCGGATCGGTGAAGGCAATTCGCCAGGCATGCAAGGCGATCGCGTCCGACTGTGGATCGGCTGCTCCATAGATGGTGTCGCCCACGATCGGCATGCCGCGGGCGGCCGCCTGCACGCGAAGCTGATGCATTCTCCCGGTGCGAGGCTCCAGATGGAGCATGGCGATCGACAAGCCACCCGGCCCGGTGAGGTCGCCGATCCGCCGGACTGCTGTCTCGGCCTGCCGGCTGCCCGGCTCCCCGGCCACGGCAATCCGTGCCCGCGGCTGATCCGGAATCTTTGCGACCCAGTCGATCCATTCACTCCACGCGGTGGTTGCAGCAGCTTGATCACCGCTGGACTCACGGGGGCCGGCGACTTCCGTGAGGGCGAGATAGGTCTTCGCGATCTGGCGACGCTCGAACTGCCGGGAGAGCTGGCGGGCAGCCCGTGGCGTCACCGCAAACAACATCACGCCCGACACGCTCCTGTCGAGGCGGTGCGGCACTCCGAGGTAGCCGCCGCGGGGCAGCTGCGATCGCAGCCGCTGCTCGAGTGAATCGATGCCTGGTGGCGCCTGCGTCGGAAGCCCGGCCGGCTTGATCACTCCCACCACGCCCGAGGCCTCGAAGCAGATTCGCAACGCAGCCTCGTTTCCCCCCTCGTTCGCGTGACCTTCTTTCGTATTGGCAGACCCCTGTTCAGAGGCCCCCCGATCATTGTACGTTGTCATGGTTTCAAAGTATTCGATTTTTAGGATGGACGAACAACCGGAGTGGACCGATGCCGACGACCGTTGTGATAGCCGATGACCATGAAATCGTCCGCCAGGGCCTCGGCAGTCTCTTCCAGGGTTCGGCGGTCCGGATCGTGGCGGAGGCGGAGGACGGCGATGGCGCCATCAAGGCGGCAAAAAAGCACAAGCCGGATGTCGTGCTCCTCGACGTTCGGCTCGGCGACACCGACGGCATCGACGCAATCAAGCAGATTCGGTCCGCGTCGGCGGAAACGCGAGTGGTCGTGCTGTCGGCCTTCGACAATCCCACCTACGTGGCCCGGGCGGTCTCCGCCGGCGCGCATGACTACGTGCTCAAATCGGCCTCTCGAACCGATATCATTGCGGCCGTGACCGGCGCCGCCGACGGTCGCGAACCGTCTCGGTCAAGCGAACTGCGCCGCATGGCGGGCGCGATGTCCAACCGAACGGCCCTCTCTCATACCGAGGTGCAACTCACGCCGCGGGAATCCCAGGTCTTGCGGCTGATTGCGATGGGGCTCTCCAACCAGGAAATCGCCGACTCCCTCGAGATCAGCGTGGAGACGGTGAAGGAGCACGTACAGAACCTGCTCCGGAAGATGTCGCTCAACGACCGCACCCAGGCGGCCGTCTGGGCGATTCGACACGGGGTGGCCTAGTGCGGCGGCGGCTGGCCTTTTCCGGGGTAGGCGTCGCAGGGCGTTTCTGGTTTGATACTGCTCCATTTCCGCCGCATTCGCCTGCGAAAGGACCCGTCATGCCGGCCCCCGCCATATGCCCCCCGAGTGCCGACATTCTTGATGTTCCTGAGCGCGGTGAGGCCGGCTGGGTGAGCGATGCACGTCGCGTCATCCGCGACGCTCCCACCGACTATTTCGCGGTCAATCCCTGGCGGTATTGGACTGATTTCCTGATTTCCCTGGTGCTCGCCTACTCGTCGGCCACGCTCTACCTGCTCTCACCGCTCGGTTCGTGGCCACAACTGCTGGCCTTCCCGGTAGCCGTGTTTTGGCTGTACCGTCTCGGCTCGCTCATCCACGAGGTCTGCCACCTCGGCCACCATGAGATGCGGGGATTCAAAGTGGCCTGGAATCTCCTCGTCGGCGCCATGACGCTTACACCCTCCCCGTTCTTCACCCGCCATCATCGCGACCACCACAGTGCGCGGATGTACGGCACGCCGGAAGACCCCGAATACGTGGCCAACGTACTCGAGGCGGGCAACTGGCGGAGCGGGCTGGAGTATGCGGTGATGATCGCGATTTTTCCGCTCGCCGTGTTCCTCCGATTTCTCCTCGCGCCGCTCACGTTTCTCTCGCCCGCCCTGCGGGAGGCGGTCTTGGAGCGGGCCAGTTCGCTCACGCTCAACCTTCGCTACCGCCGACGGATCACGGCCTTCGATCGCTGGTCGATCACCATGCTGGAGATTCCCTGCTTCATCCGAGCCGCGATGATTCCCACCAGCATTTTCCTCGGGATTGCCCCGCCGAGTCGGATCGTGCTTCTCTATGTGCTTGCCCTGACGACGGTCGTGCTGAACCAGATGCGGCAACTCGCCGACCACCACTTCGCCGGAGATGGAGAGGCGGCGACATGGGAAGACCACATCCTCGACTCATGCAACTTCACGGGCAGCGATCCGTTGACGTGGCTCTTTTTCCCGTTCTCGATCCGCTACCACGCCCTGCACCACCTCTTTCCATCGATGCCCTACCACAACCTCCGGCCAGCGCACGAGTATCTTGTGCGAGCCCTGCCCGCCGATTCTCCCTACCTCGGCCTCGATCAGCCGGGCTGGTGGAGCGTCGCCCGGCGGACGGTATTCGGACCGGCTGCCGCCGGGTGACGCCCAGTTCATGAGGGCATGCTGATGATGTGTGGTCAGCGGTTGCCGGCCCGACGATGGAGCACAAACCCCTCGATCGCCTCATATTCCGGGAGGCCGAGGCGATCGTAGAGCCGCGCCGTCTCGCGATTGCGGTCCTCGGCCCGCTGCCAGAATTCCCGTGGGTCGTTGGGCCCGGGAAACAGGGCGCGGTCTTTCTGGCTCTCGTGCTTGAAGATCGCCATCCGCTTCCGCTCGACCTCGTCGGGTGAGAGCGGCACGGCCATTTCGATCTCATGCGGTTCCCACTCCTGCCATGCTCCCCGGTAGAGCCACAATTCGCAGTGCCGGGCCCACTGCTGATCGCTCACCTGTTCGATCGCCGCAATCACCGCCGTCAGACAGACGCGGTGGGTGCCATGCGGATCCGACAAATCGCCCGCGGCATAGATCTGGTGGGGCTGCACCTTCTCGAGAAGCCGGGCCGTGATCGCGATGTCCTCCGGCCCGATCGGCTTCTTCCGCACCCGACCCGTCTCGTAGAAAGGCAGATCGAGAAAGTGGATCCGATCCGGCGTCACGCCCGAGTAGCGTGCTCCGGCCCGGGCCTCGGTTCTCCGGATCAGTCCCTTGACGGTCTGCAGTTCGTCGATGTCGACGCTCCCAGGATGCTTCGTGCGGAGAAACTCCCGAATCCGCTCGGCGATCTCGCCTGTCTTCGTCCCCACGCCGAAGGCGTGGCAGAACTCCTCGACGAAGTCGACGTGGCGGTCCGCTGACTCGTCCCAGACGGCGATGTTGCCGCTGGTCTGGTACGCAACATGCACTTCGTGCCCCTGCTCGCAGAGGCGAATCAGCGTGCCGCCCATGCTGATCACATCATCGTCGGGGTGGGGGCTGAAGATGACGATCCGTTGGGGGAATTTCTCGCCGGCCGCCGCCACGGCGGCCCGCACCCGCCGCACCACTCCAGGCTTGCCAGCGGGCCACCCGGTGATCGTGTCCTGCATGGCACGAAACACCTCGATGTTGAGGTCGTAGGCCCGACCACAGTTGGAGAGCAGATCCTGCAGGCCGTACTCGTTGTAATCCTCGTCGGTAAGTTTGAGGATTGGCTTTGCCAGCTTGAGGGCCAGCCAGATCACGGCCTTTCGCACCATCGCCGTGGTCCACTCGAGGCCCAGGGCGTCGAGCGGCCCGACGAGCCAGGGCGACTCAAACCGCGACAGCCGGGCAGCCGCCGCGGCATCGAGCACGAAGCGAGCATCGGCGTGCTGTTGCAGCGCGCTGGCAGAAACATGGCTGCACGGCAGCTCTTCGACCGCCTTGCGAACAATCGGCGCCTTGTGTTCACCGAACGCGAGTAGGACCACGCGGCGGGCGTCGAGGATCGAGCCTACGCCCATCGTGATCGCCTGGCGCGGCACGTTCCACTCGCCGAAAAAATCGCTGGCTGCGTCGGCGCGGGTTACACTATCGAGCGTGATGAGCCGCGTGCGGCTTTCCAGCGGGCTCCCCGGTTCGTTGAACCCGATGTGGCCCGTGCGTCCGATGCCAAGCACTTGGAGATCGATGCCACCGGCGGCCCTGATCGCCTCCTCATAGCGGGCGCAGGCGGCCGGCACCTCGCTGCGGGAAAGCGTGCCATTGGGAATGTGGATGTTGGCGGCGGGGATATCGATGTGATCGAAGAGGTGCTCCCGCATGAAGCGGTGGTAGCTCTGCAGGGCGTCGGCCTGCATCGGCCAGTATTCGTCGAGGTTGAACGTGACGACCGTCT
>JBIKNV010000103.1:0-7957 GCA_044358475.1 Pirellulales bacterium
GCTTTGAAGATTGTTGGGTCGAGTCCATTCGTCACAAACTCCACGTGGCCATCGGCGAAGACGACGTTGATGCCGCCAACGTGACGACTCCGAAAATCCTCGGCGTGGGGATCGCCGTCGTTGAACATGTGGTCGCCGGAGCCGACGACACGAACCGGTGCTTCTTCAGCGTCCTCGATCATGCCAATCCAAACGCTGTCAAACTGTTCTTCTGGGTCGCCATGGTGAATCTCGACTTCGCGCGCATCACGTTCGGCCACCATGATCGTCTTGCTGAGGCCATCGGTCACGTTGCGAAATTCAACCCGGCTGTTGGCAAAGAAGATGCCATTGCCGGCGAAGAGATCGCTGTCAGGATCCCCGCCATGTCCGTGAATGTGCCCAGATCCGTACATGCCGGGATAGCTGGAGCGGGAGAAATAGACTTCATTTTCATGCTCCTCAAAAATCGGATTGCTGTTTTTCGGATCGGACGGGCAGAGAAAACCGCGAATGACCGCCTGCTGAGTCGTGGTCGTTCCCAACAAGATCGCCTGATTATTCCGAATATGTCCCGCAACCACATTACCGAGAGTTGTCTCCTCCATGTGCGGTAGGATTCGAGAGGCCCAACCCCAGCCGATTCCTTCCTCAGCCTCTTCGTTGTCGAAGGGAGAGGTGGTGGCGGGCGGGTTCGGCCGCGCATTGCAAAGCCATCCTTCCGGAAACCGCTCCTTGGACCCGTGGGCATAATTGTGGATCGCCAGACCGATCTGCTTCATGTTGTTGGTGCAGGAACTGCGGCGGGCGGCCTCGCGGGCGGCCTGCACGGCGGGGAGCAGAAGGCCGATCAGCACCCCAATAATGGCGATGACGACCAACAGTTCGACGAGGGTAAACGCATGACGGGGGCGGGCGTGCATGACGGGTTTCTCTAGGCGGTGAACAGGGTAGGATGAAGAATTACGAACGACTTTCGGCACGCTACCACACCTCAAATTCTTTTGCAACAAACTTGCAAAAACTTTTCTGGTGCCGGTTTTCCCGCGGTTTTATGATGTGCCCGTCATGCCTGCCCCCCGCCTCACCGTGCTGATCGCCGACGACTCAGCCCTCTACCGCCAGATGCTGCAGAACGTGCTGCAGCGGATTCCCAACGTGGAAGTTGTGGGAACGGCCGTCGATGGAGTCGATGCCGTGGCCCGCGTGCTCGAACTCCGGCCGGACGTGATCACACTCGACATCCAGATGCCAAAGCTCGATGGCCTCGGCGTGCTTCGCGAGCTACGGGCCCGTGGCAGTCGGACGAAGGCGATCATGGTGAGCAGCCTCACGCTCGACGGGGCGCCGGCCACGGTCGAGGCGCTCATGGAAGGGGCGTTTGACGTGATCCCCAAGCCGGCAGGGGCTGATCCACATGTCGTTCGGGCCAGCATTCACGAGGCACTCATCGAGAAGCTCGCGGCGATTGTCGATAGCGGTGGGTCGGCGGCCAATGGCGCCGCGGCCGCGCGACGGCTCGCGGCCGGGAGCGCTACAACGGCCATCGATGCGATCGCAATCGGCACATCCACCGGTGGACCGCGTGCGCTGCGGGACGTGATCCCCTTGCTGCCCGGTGATCTGCCAGTGCCGGTGCTGGTGGTCCAGCACATGCCGGCCGGATTCACGACCTCGTTGGCGAACCGGCTCAACGAGCTTTCGCCATTGCGAGTGCGGGAGGCGACCCATGGTGATGTGGTGGAAACAGGGAATGTCTTCGTGGCGGCTGGTGGGTGGCATCTGACGGTCGAGCGAAAACAGGCCGGAGTCCGCTGCGTACTCGACGCGGGCCCGGCGCGGCACGGCTGCCGGCCGTCATTCGATGCGCTTTTGGAAACGATGGTCGCGCTCTATGGCGGGAAGATTCTTGCCGTTGTGATGACCGGCATGGGCCAGGATGGGCTGGCCGGGTGTCGCGCAGTCAAGCAGGCCGGCGGCGCGGTGATCACCCAGGCTGCCGAGGGCTGCGCCGTCTACGGCATGCCGAAGGCGGTCGCGGAGGCCGGCCTTGCCGACGCGATCCTTCCGGTCGGCACGATTGCTGAAGCGATCACCGCCTACACCCGCAGCCGCCGAGTCTGACGGCAGCATGAAGCCCCGGGCGCGAGCCCGGGGGTCTGCGGCGGCGGCGGCTGGTGCGCTATCCCGCGGGCTTGCGCCCTGCGGCTGAGTGTGCGTGGTCCGCGGCGGCGGCTACGGACGCCCGGAGGTGCGTCCGCCCGCATGGTGCGAGCAGGCTCGCACCATGCCAAGCCCGCGGGGGCCATGGATGGCCCCGCGGGCGTAAAGCTAGAACGGGCTGTCACCAAATGGAGAGTCTGGCTTGGGTGCAGGCTTGGGCGCAGGCTTGTCCTTGCCTGGAGCAGCCGGCTCGGTCGGAGCGGGGGCCTCCGGCTCGTCGGCAGCGCCGGCGGGGGTCGCCTCGGCTTCCCGTTTCTTCACGCCGTCCGGATCGAGGTCGTCCAGGGCCTTGAGAAGAACGTACCCAGAGGGCTCCGCATCGAGTGCCTCACCGCTCTCCTTGAGCAGGGCGGCAAGTTGCTTGGCGCCGTCGCCATCCTTGTCGATGAGAGCGGCCAGCCCCCCCTTCTTCGAGTCAGGCACGATCGCATCTCCGAGAGCATAGAGCCGCCATGCCGCCCGCCGGCAGACCGCGCTTCTGAGGCCATCCTCAGCCGGCAACTCGCCGCCCATTCCCGGCATCCCTCCCATCCCAGGCATCGGCCCGCGCGGTACGAATCCCGGCGCACCGCCTGCCCCAGCACCGCCCCCGGCCTTGTAGGCTTGCAGCTCGAGCAGACGCCTCGCCTCGAGGCGATCCGCGTCGAGGGCCGCGATCGCCAGCGTGCGAATCGCCTTCAGCACCGGTTCAGTGGCCACGCCCGAATCAGCGCCAACCGTTTTTCCAAGAGCCGTCGCCGCTCTCACACGCACATCGATAGGCCACGACGGGTCGTCGATCACGGCGACAAGGCGGGCCGCGATGTCGGGCGTGGCCGGATTCACCGCCAGCGGAAGCATTCCCAGACCACGTGCCGCCAGCCAGGATGCCGCATGGGACCGTGGCTCGACGCCACCAGCCGGATTGCCTGCTGCAGCTGGCGGCAGCAGCGTGGGCAGCGTGGCTGCGATGGCGGCCCGCACCGCCGTTGCCTGGTCGCCCGAAAGTCGCGTCAGCGAAGCGAGATGATTGCTCAGGCCGGTGAGTGCGGCGATCCGTACGGCCGGATCGAGGGCGGCATCCTGGGCAGCCGCCGCTAGCGTCGACAACGCAGTGGCCCACGGGAGCCGTCCCTTGTCGGTCATCTCACCGATAAACAGCATCGCGTTGACCCGCAGAAGCGGGTCGCGGTTGGCGTCGCGGGCGAACTCATCGAGGCGATCCCTCACGAACCTACCAGCCTCCGCGAAGGAGTCATCATTCCCGATGACCAGCAGAACCCTGTCGCGGATCTTCTTGCGCACGTCGTCGAGAGTGGGAAGGTTCTCCTCGCTCTCGAACTGGGGCAGGATCGCCGTGGAGAGAAACTCACGGGCAGCGTCGTTGAAGGGCCCTCCTCCCCGGAGCGCCGTCACGACGTCTTTAAACTGAGGCGATGCTTCGATGTCTTTCCATGTGGCGACGGCATTTTCCGCCGGCTGGGCAAGGACGGATGACATCCGACCGAGGCCGCTGCAGCAGAGTGTTGCCACGACGATCCCGGGAACAAGACCGCGCATTCCGCGATCCACACGCAGGCGAAACAACCGATGGCCGTCAGACATCACTTGATTCCTGGAAATCCTGGAAACATGGACTCGTTAGGCATGCCGGCCGGGCCCATCTGATCGGCCGGCAGCCCACGCAGGGCGACCGGGAGGGTGGTGACGTAAAGGAGGTACCGCTCCTCAGAGTCGATTGGATTCGTCCATTTCAACTCACCATCGTCGCCAAGCACCAAGAGTTCGAAAGGTTCCGCCGGCGGGGCCGCTTTTTTTCCGCGACGTCCCGTGGGTGGTTTCTGTCCACCCGGTGAGGAAGCCTGTTGGCCCATGAAGTCGACGAGCATCCCCACCGGCACCAGATCAATGGCCGGTTCCTGCTTGCCCTTGCCAGGCCGTCCTTTGCCTGGGTCGTCATCTTGTTGTTCGACCTGGCGCTGCAAGGAGATGATCCCGCCGGCAGCGGCTGGCACGCTGTGGAGGGAGTAATTACCCGTCTTTTCGTGCGGCCAGAGGACAAGCACTTCGGCGATCCCACGCTGCTTGGGCTCGGTGGGCAGCATTCGGGCAAGCACGTTCATCATGCCGGGAACGGGAACGGCCGCCGTCTCGTTGCTGGGTGGCGAGGGAAGTTTCGTCGCGTTGGCGAGATCCGCCTCGGCAAGGTGCTGGGCGGGCACCTGATAGTTGGGATTCCACACCGAGAGCCGCACACGATACCGGTACCTATGCCCAGGCTTGACCGCTGTGTCGACGAACCGAAACAGCTTGTAGTCCAAGCGCATGACGCCATCGTCCGCTCCAGCGAGTGGGTCAAGGGGCGGTTCCATGCCCAACGCACTGCCACCAAGGGGGCTATCCAAGCCCGGCGGCAGTTGGCCGCCACCAGCGAAAGGCATGGTGGCGGGGCCGACCGGCTGCATTGGGTTGCCGCCCTGTATTCCCATCGCAGCCTGCTCGGAAACCATCCGCTGCCATTCGGTCGTGGCCCAGGGATGAACGGCTTCCGGACCCCATGACTCCATCGCCAGTTGCGGCAACGGCCACGCGTAGACGATATCCCCGAGGCCCGGCTGCTCTTCCGCGGAAAGGAAAAATTCGGCGGGCAACAAATCGGCCTGCACGCCAGCCCACTCCTTTTGCATGGCTTGCGCTGCCACCTTGGGGTTGAGGCGTTCCCATTTCCCATCTGGCCCGTTCGTGACATCGGCCCGCTCGATCAGGAAATCCGACCAGAGCGGGGCGTCTCGCCGCAGGTCACGAAAACTGGCGTTCTCGAACCGGACGAAGTACTCGTCGATCTGCTTCGCGTACGGAATCAGCCCGGTCACGATCACATACGGAACGATCCGCGCCGGCGGCACGCTGACGGCCGGGTCAGGTTCCACGACCCCTGGACCAAAGTCTCCCGGCACCCCACCGACAAGCGGGTCGCCCGGGCGGGGCGGGCGAGGTCCTGGCCGCGGCTGGCGACCTCCGGCCTCGCCAGGGTCGACTGGAACTGCCACGACCGCAACGCCGGCCACGGCCCGAAGATCCTCCACGGGAAAGACGTCGGGCTGGGCTCGCCTGGCAAGTTCATCGAACAGCGGGCGACTGAAGACCGGCTTCCGAGGGTCTTTCTCACCCGGGGCAATCCAGGTCGCGATCGAGTCTGCCAAGCCTCGTGGCTCCAGGAGCTTGTCCTCAGGAGGCTCCGGCTGATCATCAATGTGCGCGAGCGCGGCATTGGCCTGTGAGGAGATCTTGTCAGGCCTGAGTTCTGCGGGCGCCGACTTCGTCCGCATGGCACTGAGACCGCTCCAGGCAAGCCACAGCGAGAGCAGCAGCACAACGCCGCCGATGAGCTTCTCGCAATGGTCGAGCAGCCACGCCAGCAACGCGTCTTTGGACAGGCTTGGGACAGCCATCTTCATTCTGAACCCTCCTCTTGACCGCCAGCATCCCCGATCTTGAGGAGGGATGGATCAGGCGGCATGACGATGGCCATCGTGCCCCGCAGTTCAACGCTGACATCCTGGAGGCGGGCGCGGTCTCCACCGGTGGTGTCCGGCTGCGATCGGCCTCTGTTCATGCCGCCGAAGTCACCACCCAAAGACTGTTCCACATTGATTCGTACCTGTCTGGTATCGATCGGTACGGGGGCCGACGCAAGTTCGATGAGAAGCCGATCAAGGCCCCGCTGATCGATGGTGAGCCTGAGAACAAAAGGCATCAACCTGAGGACTTGCGACATTGGGGTAGCGGCCAGATCACCTGCCATGAGCGGCTTGCCCTCGAGATCCGCATACACCCAATTCCTGAGCGCGTCGTCCGGCGAGGCATCGGCTCCCTGATCCACCCCGCCATCGATACCGCCCGGCATCATCCCCATCGGCATACCACCAGTTGCGCCGCCGGTGAACCGCGGATGGGCTGGACGGCCAGCGGCCCCACCCTCGGGGCCCATCATTGCGTCTGGAGGAGGCATCCCGTCGCCTCCCACCCCTCCCAGCCCTCCCTGGTCGATGCGAAGGATTCGTCGACTGTTCTGCCCTCCTGGATCATCTTCGGCGGCGGGGTAGCCGACCTTGAGTTGCTGAACGAACGGGATGGCGATGTTGGCTGTCGTGATGACCGCTTTGGGATCGGCGGCCACCGGCACGCTATTTACGGTGCGGATGACATCGCATAACACGCCATACATCCACAACTCTTCCTGAGCCATGACGACCTGGGTCGTCGACGGCGGCTTAGCCCAGTCGAACGAATTGAAGAGTTGCTGCTGGTCTTGCCCACTCCATTGCAACAGTGACGGGAGCGACTCGCCTTTGCCCTGATTCACCAGTTGAGCGGAGGGTACTGCCGCGGCCTGTTCAGCCGTGGCATCGGACATCAATTCGTCGGCCCCCATGCGAGTGGGCAACTGACGTACATTTGGTCGGATTCCGTTCTGATACCGTTCCAAGAGGGACCGCCGCAGCGAAGCATCAGGCTTGAGCGACGAAGCCGCCTTCACGAAATCGTTGCCCAACGATTCCGGCCACTGTCGGAGCGGTTCTTGGGCCTTCCAGAGTTGGTCCCAAACCTGCAGGGTTTCGTCGTTGATCTCTCGCGCCCTCGCGCCGATCTGCTCCGACCATTTTTCGTTGGGATGAGGGGTTTTTCGCAGGATGGCGGTCACCGAATCGAGTGAGCCTTTGATCTTGCTTCGTTGGCTTTCGATTTTTTGGCTGATGCCGGCCTGCGCCATGAAGAGAAGAGGCAGCAACACGAGCGGCGCCAGGGCCGCCAGAATCCAAAAATGAAACTTCTGGATGCCGATCACGTAGGGACGAACGGAGTCAGGAATCTGGACCATGGCAAACTCGGATCAGTTCTCCGATTCCTCCGTTCCCGCAGGTTCCACGCGCACCGGCTCCGGTGCTCCGGGGGTCCGAGGCTGCCAGACGAACTGCACGACGAAGTCATACCGCCGGAGTGAAATGAGATCGTCCTCTCGCGGGGCGTCGACTGGCCCCGCAGCACCGCGGCCCCGCGGCAAACCACTCCGCGGCTGCATCGGCTCGCCGCCACTGGCGTCGGCACTTCCGCTCCCACTGGCGATGCGCACGGTCCGCACCGGTGATGACGAGACGATCACCGGGTAACCAATACCAAGGTCGCCGACCGGCACCGTGTCGCCAGCCCGTGGCCCCCCGGACACGATGACCTTCGGACCCTTCCCAAGGAGATTCCGGACCAATGTGGATCGCAGGAACTCGGTCGCCTCGTCGGGCTTGTGATGAGGCTCGTTGTGGAAGTGATGGCCGGCCAGTTCGACCACCCAGCCGGCGCCCTGCGGGCCTGCGTCGGCTACCTGCTCCCCGGCAGGCTGTTCACCATCGCCGCCTTCTGACGGACCAGCGTTCGGATCGGCAGGAGCGTCGTTTGTTTCAGGAGACTTCTCCTCGGGCACGGCCGTTGGCTCGTCACCCGGCGGTGCGTCGGAAGATTCCCCAGCCGCCTCACCGGCTTTTTCGTCGAGTGGTTCGGCAGCGGCTTCCGCAGGATGGGTCTGCTTCCACTGGGTATCGACGCTTGTGAACCAGGCTGCCAGGTCGGGGAAATACTGGCAGTCCATCCGTTCGATGTACACTTCGCGGCGATCCGCGATCGGCTTGTTTTTCTCGTCCGGTGGATCGCGGGGCAGTAGCGACTCCACGGCCCGCATCATGTCGAGCGTCTGGAATCGCCGGCTCTGCACGGCAAGCAC
>JBIKNV010000233.1:0-4927 GCA_044358475.1 Pirellulales bacterium
CCTCCAGGCGGCGGGTCGGGAGCTGGAGCTGCTTGCCCACGAAGTCACTCAAGCCCCGCAGGCCGGCGGCGTTGCCAAGCATGAAGACCTTCCCGATCTCGGCCGTGCGATCGGTGCTGGTGAAGTAGCTGAGCGATCGCTGCAGCTCCGTGGAGAATTCGTCGAAGACCGGCCGCATCGCGGTGTAGATGGCCTTCGGATCCTCCGCCCGCACGGCATTGCACTTGAGCTCTTCGGCACGAGCAAACGTGAGCTTCTGGTCCTTCACCAGCGCCTTCGTGAAGCTGTTGCCGCCGATCGACATGCTGCGCTGCCAGATCCGCAGGCCGTTGGTCACCACGAGATCGGTCGAGTCGACACCCATCGAGACCAGAACAATCGACGGAGGCGGACTGTCGGGGTCGATCTCCGCCGGGTCGGGCAGCAGATCGAACATCGCGAGGTTGGCCAACGCAATCGGTGCCAACTGGAGGATGTCGACGTACACGCCGGCCTCGACAAGCGGGGCCAGCGATTTTTCCACCTGGTCGCTCTTCATGGCGAAGAGAGCCACCTCGGCATCGATGACGAAGCCACTCTCCTCGATGCCCCCGGCGAGCCGCTGCCAGCTCCACACGACCTGCTCCAGCGGAAACGGAATCTGCTGCCGTGCCTCGTACTTGACGATGTCGGGGATCTTCTTGGCTTCGATCGGCGGCAGCTTGATGAACTTCGTCAGGCCAAGCTGGCCAGGCACCGACACTGCCACGGTATCGCCGGAGAGGTTGTGACGACCCGTAAACTCCGCCAGCGCGTTGCGGATGATTTCAGCCGCGTCGGCATCCGACTGGGAAAGAAACGTCGGGTACTCGATGTAGTCGAACGAGTCGACGACAAGCTTCCGCGGCCCATCACCTGGTCGGCACCGCAGTGCCTTGAGCGCGGCCTTGCCGATGTCGATTCCCCATACGTAGGGAGAGCGAGCCATGCGATGACTTCCAAAACCGCGGAAAAACCTTCACCCTCAACACTTTACGGGTCTGTTTTGCCGGGTGTCAAACCACCGCGACCAGCCGCGGCAACCACGTGACCGCCTGCGGGTACACTCACCATCAATCTCATGGACATGCATCGCATCATCGTCTTCCTGCCCTGCCACTCGCTCGGGGATTTTCCGACGTGGCTCGACGAAGGTGAGGCCGACGACCTCCTTTCGGCATGGACTGCCGCCTGGCACCCGCACCTGATCGCCGCGGTCGGTCACCGGCCGGAGTGGGCCAGCGCCGACTTTACGCCCCCCGACATGACCGGAGCGCTCGCGATCGTGCCCGATTCGGTCGAGGAGCGGTTTGCAACGCATGTCGACAGTGCGGCCCTCGATGGGTCGCGATGGGTCCGCCGTGTGAGCGGACGCGACGCCATCGTCGCCGCGGCCACGACTGCCAGCGGTGCCGCACCGAGCCCTGCAGCGGAGCCGCTGGTGGCCGATTTCCATGCCCTCGGGCTGGCCTGGCTCCTCGCCGACCTGCTGGCCCGCCGGATGCGGTCGGAGATGGATCTCGAGTCGTCAGGCTTCGATCAGACCGTCGTGGAGGCGGCCCGGGCGGCAGTGGCTGGCGACATCGACGCCGCGCGGAGCCGACTTGCAGAGTGCTTCGGGGCGCTCGAAGCGACTCGGTCACACTACTATCCGGTCGACGTCTGGCTCCTCGATACCGTGTTACTCGCCCCATCGACACTGGGGCCAGGCCTCGACCGGGAGCTCGACTCGCCCGTCCCTCTGGGGATCGTCGCCACAGGTGCGGTCGTCGAATCATGGTCGACCACCAATCCGACGGCGATGCTCCGCATGCGTGCGCGGCTGCACGACGGATCGCTGTCGATCGTGGGCGGGCGGCATGCTGCACGACCGCTCGATCTCTGCACCCCCCGCGAGATTGAGGCAGATCTCGACCAGGGCCGGCGGGCATGGGAGCAGCACTGTGGCCTCGCCCCGCAGGTGTTCGGTCAGATCGCCGGCGGCATGTCGCCCATCCTGCCGCGGCTCTTGAATGCGCGGGGCTACGCCGGCTGCCTGTGGACGCTCTTTGATGGCACAGCCCTGCCCGATGCCGGCGGCAGTCGGATCCGGTGGGAAGGAACCGACGGAGCCGCGATCGACGCCGTCGCCCGGCCGCCCCTCGATGCCCGCCGCGCCCGCACCTTCATCACGCTTGCCGACCAGATCGGCACATGCATGGACCATGATCACACGGTCGTCGTGCAGTTTGCCCACTACGCCGGCACCGCCTGCCGTTGGCATGACGACTTTCGAAGGATCGCCTCCTGGAGCAAGGTGTGTGGGGAGTTCGTCACGCCCGACGAGCTCTTTCGCCGCACCGCCGGCGCCGGCCAGCCGGTCTCCTTCTCGGCCGATGCCTATCCTGTCGCGCTTCCTGTCGACGGAATTCCGCTCCGTGACCAGGTGGCCGCGGAACTGTCGCATGCCGCGGGCGAGGCGGCGATCGCGGCGCCTTCGGACAACGCCGTGCCTCGCGCCGCGACTGCATCGGTGGCGCACCCGGCACCGCGTCGGCCTGGCTGGCTCGCCGGGATCACCGGAGGGTTCCTGGGCAGGTCTGCAGCGACCGCGGCTCTCGTGCTCGACAACGGACTTATCCGGGTGAAGGTGCACCACGGCTCGGGCGGTCTGGTCTCGGTGCGGCTGCCGAGAGACGGTGGCAATCGGCTGTCGCAGCGGCTTGCGCTGCGAACCACGAGGCCGGCTCCGGCCGTCGGACAGCCGTGGGAAGACGTCCACGAGCGGGCTGTCTACTCAGGGATGGTTGCCGACGCGGTCGATCGCGTTGCAGACACGATTGAGAGCCGCGGCCGGCTGACGGGCTCCGGTGGCGATGTCGGCTCGTTCGTACAGCGGATGTCTCTGGCCGACGGGCTGCCGCTGGCGATCCTCGAGATCGAGGTGCGGCTCACCGCGCCGTTGAGCGGCCCGGTGCTCGAGTCCTATGCGGCCTGCCGGTTCGCCTGGCACGAAAACGAAATGCCCGACATCCTGCGCAGCCTGAATCTCGAGCCGATCGTCACGGAGCGATGGAGGTTTACGGCCCCCCACGTCATCGAGATTCGCCCGGCGACGTCCCGCGTCGAGCGACCCCCGACCCAGATTCTCACGCTCGGACTTCCTTGGCACGTCCGCTCCGGCGCGCACATGCTCGACACGATGTTGCCGGCCGACGCCGCTGCCCCGGTCGTCGCGCGAATCGCCGTCGGTGCTGGGCTCGACCGGCCCGGCGACGTGGCGATCGACCTCATGGCCCGCCTCGTGTAGCCCGGCGAAAGCGAAGCGGCTACCCTGTTGCTCAATGATCGTCACCCTCGATGGACCCGCCGGCGCCGGGAAGAGTTCGACCGCCCGGGCGCTCGCCACGCGGCTCGGCTGGTGCTACATGGATACCGGTGCCATGTATCGGGCCGTCGCGCTCATGGCCCTCGACCGCGGCATTCCGCTGGATGACCCGGAAGCGCTCGCCGAACTGGCCGAGGGGATCACGATCGAATTTCGGGATGGCCGGGTCGTGGTCGACGGACACGACGTGTCGACGGAGATTCGCACCGAGCGAATCACTCAGGCGACTCGCCCGGTGGCCGACGCGCCGCCGGTCCGCGAAGCGATGAAGCGAATCCAGCGGCGCATGGCCGAGGGAATGGATGTGGTGACCGAGGGCCGCGATCAAGGGTCGGTGGTATTCCCGGCGGCCGCCCTCAAAGTGTTTCTCACCGCCTCGCCCGAAGAGCGGGCCCGCCGCCGGCATCGCGAGGAACTCGAGCGGGGCAACAGCGCGTCACTCACGGCGATCCTCACCGCGCAGTCGCAGCGCGACGAAGGGGATCGCACCCGGGCCGTGGGTGCCATGAAGCCGGCCGATGACGCGGTCATCGTGGAGACCGACGGCCTTGCTCCTGAGGCGGTGGTCGATCGGCTCGTGGCCATGATCGAGGAGCGGGGCCGCCCATGACGTCGCCGGACGACGCAGCGCCCCGCGGCGGTGGCCACAGCCTGTTCGGACGCTGGCTCTACTCGGCCCTCTGGATCCTCAGTCGCACGCTCGGCGTGTCGGTGTTCGGCTTCCGCTGCCGGTTCGTGGAGCCGCTGCCGCCGGCGGGTGGCCTGATCGTGCTCTCCACGCACCAGAGCCACCTCGATCCGTTGCTTCTCGGCCTGGCGACCGAGCGACGGCTCTCCAGCCTCGCCCGCAGCTCGCTCTATCGGTTCAAGCCGTTCGGTTTCGTGATCACCGCGCTCGATGCGGTTCCGATCAATCGCGAGGCCTCGACCGTGCAGGCGATGAAGACGGTGATCGATCGTCTCAAGAACGGCGCTGCCGTGATCATCTTTCCGGAAGGAGCGCGGACGTGGGACGGGCAGCTCGGCGAATTGAAGGGCGGCTTCGGGCTGATCGCCAAGAAGGCCCGCGTGCCGATCGTGCCGGTGGCGATCGTGGGAGCCTACGAGTGCTGGCCGCGCACGCGACTGCTGCCGCGGCCGGGCCGGATTCGCCTGGAGTTCGGCCGCGTGATTCCGGTGGCGGAAATCGAGTCACTCGCAGATCGTGAGCTGTTCGACCTGTGTGCGCGAGAGATCACCGCCCTCGACGCCAAGGCCCGGCTGGCACGCTTCCGGTGACGCGGCGAGGGGCTGCCCGTGCCCCATCGCCGGACGTTCGCGGAGGGCATCGTGCCCTCCTCTCACTCGGATGCAGACTGCGCTCCGCAATCCTTGCTTCGCTTGTCTGCATACGCCGGCTCTCGGGGCACGGGCAGCCCCTCGCTGGGCTTGCCGTAAGACAAAAGCGAAACTGCTGCAAGCCGACCAAGGCCTGGAGGGCCGTATTTCTTGGCCGCAGCGACCCGTGGTCGCGGAGGCCTCAAGCAGGCCGAGGCCAGGATG
>JBIKNV010000072.1:0-9809 GCA_044358475.1 Pirellulales bacterium
CTGAGTGGAGCAACTCGCTCCGTCCACACCACGAAGCCCCGGGCGCGAGCCCGGGGGCTGCGGCAGCGCCGCGTGAAGCTAGCTTTCCGTCTGGAGTTCCGACAGGGCGTTGCAGGCCGCGCGTTGTTCAGCCTCCTTCTTGTTGCGGCCCCAGGCGGGAGAGTAGCTGCGGCCCGCAATCTGGGCCGCGACGTGAAAAGTCTTGCTGTGGTCCGGCCCGGCTTCTTCGATCACCTCGTAGGTCGGTGTAACGCCGAAATCACGCTGAGCAACCTGCTGGAGCAGCGACTTGTGATTGGACCCCTGTTCCCCAGAGGCCACCTTGATGATTTCCGGCTCGATGAACCGGCCCACCAGCCTCCGCACGGGCTCCAGGCCACCGTCGAGGTAGACAGCCGCCACGAGCGATTCGAACAGGTCCGACAGTACCGATGACGGCATCGCCCGGCTGACTGACAGCCCCTTCCCGACGATCAGGAAGTCGATGAGCTGCAACTGGTCGCTGATCCGACTACAGGTCTCACGGCTGACGACCACAGACTTGATCCGTGTGAGGTCCCCCTCGAGCGAGTCGGGGAAGAGGCGAAAGAGCGTCTCGCACACAATGAATCCAAGGATGGCATCACCGAGAAACTCCAGCCGCTCATTGGAGGCCAGCCGGTGCTGAGCCCCCGAGGCGTGGGTCAGCGCCGCCAGCAGCAAGGACGGGTCGCGAAACTCGTACTCCAGCCGCCGCTGGCACTCTGCCACATCGATCGTAAACTCCTGCACGGAAACCACTTCCTTCCCGGTCATGCGTCAGCCACCCGCCGGAAAAATACGGCCCGCTCGCTGGCCAGTCAACGACAGCCCGATCGGCGACCGAACACCTGGCCAACCAGCCGCGTAAAAGCTGGAAGTGCCCATGAATGAATCAACGTGCTACGCCCGGGCGTGCGCCCGGGGCTTCCTGGGTGGAGGCCCCACACTCAGCCGCCAGGCGCCAGCCCGCGGGCGGCCCATCGCCGCTCCGTGAACCATTCCCGCTATGATTAACTCGGTGGTGTCTGGCCACCACCATTTCATTGAAAGAGGTGTCGTTTCCATGACTCGATCGAAGAACGCTTTTCGCTCCTTCTTTGCAAACGCCGTAATCCTCGCGGTTGTGTCCGGGATGGTCTTCCCCGGCCTCCGCGCCGAGGAGCCCGCGAGCCCTCTCACGCATGCCAACGCACTGTCGCGAGCCTTCCGTCACGCTGCCGAAAAAGCCACACCAAGCGTGGTCGTCGTTCGCAGCGAGGCGAAGCCGCGGCCTGAGCAACGGCCCCGGGGCCCACAGCGAGGCGGCCCCAACCCCTTCGAGGGCACGCCGTTTGAGGACTTTTTCCGCGACGGACTTCCCGAAGGTTTTGAATTCGGCCCCGGTCCGCGTGGCGGAATGCCCCGCTCCGGCGTCGGCTCAGGTGTGATCGTTGATGCCTCCGGTATCGTGCTCACCAATAACCACGTCGTCGAGGGAGCCGATGAGGTGACCGTTGAGCTTTCCGATGGCCGCGAGTTCAAGGCCCGCGAAATCAAGACCGACCCCGACAGCGACCTGGCCGTGATCCGACTCGAAGGAGCCAAGGATCTTCCCACCGCCCGCCTCGGTGATTCCGACCAGCTCGACACGGGCGACTGGGTGATCGCCATCGGCAACCCCTTCGAACTGGAGACGACCGTGAGCGCCGGCATCATCAGCGGCAAGGGCCGCGAACTGGGCGGCATCCGGCGGGCGAAGTTTCTCCAGACCGATGCCGCGATCAATCCGGGCAACTCCGGTGGGCCGCTGGTGAACCTCGAAGGCGAAGTGATCGGCATCAACACGGCGATCGCCTCCAACAGCGGCGGGTACCAGGGAATCGGTTTCGCGATCCCCATCAACCTTGCCAAGTGGGTGAGCGAGCAGCTCATCGCCAAGGGAGCAGTGGAGCGAGGCTATCTCGGCGTCTCGATCGGCCCGGTCTCCCGGGAGATGGCCGCCAAGTTGGGAGTGGCAGACACCAAGGGAGTGCTCGTCACGGAGGTGATGCCCGATACGCCGGCTGCCGAGGCGGGTGTGCAGGAACTCGACGTGATCACCACTTTCGACGACCAGCCCGTCGACGGGCCACGGAGCCTGCAGGAGGTGGTCGAGCGGGCCGCGATCGGCAAGGCCCACGCAATCACGGTCGTGCGCGACGGCAAGCCGCAGAAGCTTTCGATCTCGGTGAAGCCGCTGCCGGATCAACTCGCCCGCCGCGGCGAAGGCCCCGGCCCGCGGGCCGCCCCGCCGAGCAAAGAGAACTATTATTCGCAGGCCTTCGGGCTGGCCGTCCGCGACAAGGGCTCGGTGGGCGACGACGCTTACGCCGACTTCGACGGCGTGCTTGTGGATCGCGTCGATCCGGACGGGGTGGCGGCCGAGGCGGGCCTCGGCCCGAACGTGCTGATCCGCAAAGTGGGCCGCACGCCGGTGGCGACAATTGCCGAGTTCGCGGCGGCGCTCGAGAAGGAGTCGCCCGACGCAGGTGTTGTCCTGCAGGTTCGCACACCGCGGGGCAATGCGGTGGTACTTCTCAAGAAGGGCCTTTGATGGCCCTGCTTGGCGTCAACATCGACCACGTCGCCACGATCCGACAGGCCCGCCGCACGGTGGAGCCTGACCCGGTCTGGGCTGCGGCGCTCGCCGAACTCGGCGGTGCCGACGGCATCACGGTCCACCTCCGCGAGGACCGGCGGCACATTCAGGATCGCGATCTCGAGGTGCTCCGTCGCACGGTGCAAGTGAAGCTCAATCTGGAGGCAGCGATCGCGCCGGTGATGGTCGACATCGCCTGCCGCATTCGGCCCGACCAGGTCACGCTCGTGCCGGAGCGACGCGAGGAAATCACTACCGAGGGCGGCCTCGACATTGTTTCGCATCGAGTGGCTACGGCAGCGGCCGTGGCCAGGCTGCACGATGCCGGCATCGTGGTCTCCCTCTTCATCGACCCCGATCCACGGCAGATCGAGATGGCAGCCGACCTGGCCGTCGCGGCGGTCGAACTGCACACAGGCGAATATGCCAATGCCACCACCGACGCGGCCCGCCATGACGAGCTCGTCCGGCTCGCGCGGGCGGCCGCGCTAGTTCGCGAGATGAAGCTCGTGCTCAACGCGGGCCACGGGCTCACCTATCGCAACGTCGTGCCGGTAGCGCGGCTCGACGGGATGCACGAGCTCAACATCGGTCACTCGATCGTCTCGCGGGCCGTACTGGTGGGCTTCACGCAGGCGGTGCGGGAGATGAAGGCGCTCGTCTGTTGATAGAAAGCCCGCCGGCTGGTGCGGGCAGGGCCGTTCTCCACTCAGCCCCGGGCGCGAGCCCGGGGGCTGCGGCAGCGCCGGCTGGTGCGTCATCCCGCCAGCTTGCGCCTGGCGGCTGGCTACACAAAACCGTCGCCATCCGGTCGCTCCCGTAAGCCCGCCCTCCAGGCGGGCAGGGTCATTCTCCACTCAGTCCCGGGCGCGAGCCCGGGGACTGCAGCAGCGCCGGCGGCGCGCTGGCCGCCAGCCGGGCAAAGAGCTCCGCATCGTCGAGCACGAACATGTGGCCGTGGTCGGCCGTGACGATCACAGCTGTGTCGTCCCAGCCGCCATTGCGTTCCACCCACTTCACGACCGCCCAGAAGGCGGCATCACCGCTCTTCACAGCACCGATCGCCGTGTCAATGTTGTTGGCGTGCGACGCCCAGTCGACGTCCCCCGCCTCCACCATCAGCCAGAACGGCCCGCGCGAGGCAAGCACGTCAAGCGCCGCGCGGGTCATGTCGGCGAGCGTCGGATTCTCGTCGATGTCGGCCGCGGTGTAGGGACGGATCGGGGCGTACTTCTTGCGGAGTGGCTCCGGCTCGCCAGCCTCGATCCGCGACCCAATCGGGTTGAAATCACCGCAGGTCGTCTGAAACGGAAGATGTCCCTCGGCCACTCCGAAAAAACCGAACAGAGGCCGCCCGGCGGCGATCGCGACTGCCGCAGCTTCAGCGAGGAGTTGATCGCCCTGCCGACCGGCCGTCCGCTGCACCACGTGGTAGCGACCGCCGTTCGCAGCGTCGATCGCGCGGAGGGTCGAGCCGGCAAGGTATTTGTTGCCCGCCTCGAAGTTGAGCCCCTGCTGCGCATCGGCGTCGGCATCCACCCCGTGCCCCGCCCCAAGCAGCACGTCGACGCCGGGCCTGGTTTCGGTCCGCCGCGCGATCGACGGCTGGCCGAGCAGGTCACGCGACAGGTCCTGGTAGTCGTCGCGGGTGACATTGGTGGCGTAGGCACAGGCAGGCGTGGCGTGCGAGATCGGCACGCTCGTCACCACGCCCACTGCGTAGCCGCGGTTTTGGAACGTGACGCCGATCGGTTCGAGGGGTTCTCCGGCAGGCCCCACGTTGATCGCGTCGTTGTAGGTTTTGCGACCGGCGCACAAGGCGGTGGCCGAGGCGGCCGAGTCGGTGACGGCGTGAGGCCGGTCCCGGTCGCGGCCCATCAGATACCGCGAACTCGCCCGCCGCTCCCAGGGCGTCGCGCCGCCGCGACGCGGGTCATAGCCACCCGGCGTCGTCCCACCCGGATTCCGCAGGGCCTGCGCATCGACATCGAATTTCGTGCCATCGTTGGCAGGGCTGGTCACGCAGCAGCCAAAGTCGGTAATGGCGCCCCGATACGTCTGAAAGCCGAACACATCGCCGCGGCCTTCGTCGTAGGTCACCGCGCCGCGGGTGGCAATCGCCGCCGCCCGCGTGGTGTGCCAGTCGAGGCCGTCGAACACGACGAGCACGATCCGTTTCTTGCCGGCATCAGCAGCCATCAACTGCAGTCGATGGAGATCGGTCTGGTCGAAGTACTCGGCCTCGGGATTGAGAGTCTCCCCCGGCACCTGGCCATACAGTGCGCGGAGGCGATCCTGGCTTCGATAGGGGCTGTTCACACCCCGCAGGCGATCCAGACCCAGCCCAAACGTGTAGACCGGAATCAGCCGATTGGAGTGATTCGACCACGACACATACCGCTCCGGCTGGTCGCCCCAGTGGCCCCACGGGGCGGCGCCGGAGATCTCGGCCTCGATCTGCATTGACCGCACCGGATCTTCAGCACGGGTCGCTGGTCCCGCGGCGACGATCACGGCCAGCCCAACCGTGAGGCACGAGTGCCACAGGGACGGGCGGCGAACCAGGGGAAGATCAGCGTTGCTCATGACCGGATCATACCGCGATTCATGAGGCTTTCATCGGACACCTCGTGCGACGTGTAGCTCTCGACCACGGTTGGCGCGGTTTTTGCAGCCCGTATGCTTGGGCGTGCTGCCCGATCGCATCCTGCCTCCGGAACCCTGAGCCCGTGGTCAACGACGACCTCCTGCGGCGTGACATCCGCCTCCTCGACGGCAAGCTCGATGCGGTCATCGTCGAACAGGCCGGCCCGGAAGCCTCGGCCCTGGTGGCCGACATCCGCCGGCTCGCTCGGGATCGCCGCCTCGGCACACACGAGGCCGAACCCTTGCTGGCGGGCAAGATCGAAGAGCTCGACGTGGCTCAGGCGCGGGTGGTCGCCCGGGCCCTCTCAATTTTTTTTGATCTCGCGAACATCGCCGAGGATCGGCAGCGGGTTCGCGTGCTTCGCGACCGCGAGCGGCTGCGTCACCCGCAGCCGCTCGGTGAATCACTGGCCGCCGCGATCGGTGAACTCGCCGCTGCCGGCATCACGGCGGTGGAGATGCAGGCCGCTCTCGACAGCCTGTCGATCGAACTCGTCTTCACGGCGCATCCGAGCGAGGCGAAACGCCGCAGCATCCGGGCCAAGCTACGGCGGATGAGGCGGAGCCTGCAGGCGCTCGACCGCGACGACCTGCTGCCCCGCGAGCGTGCCGAACTGGAGAGCGACCTCCAGACCGAGCTGGTCATCCTCTGGGAGACGGAGTTTCTCAAGGCAACCCGACCGACCGTCCTTGATGAGGTCGACCGCGGCTTATCGCTGATGCCGCGGCTCTGGGAGGCGGTACCCCAGGTGCACGAATCGCTGCGTCGCGGCCTGGCGGCGGCCTACCCCGGCGAGTCGTTCGAGATCCCGGCCTTCCTCACCTTCGGTTCCTGGATGGGCGGCGACCGCGACGGCAACCCGTTCGTCACAGCCGACGTCACCGAGACCACGCTTCTCCGCCTGCGCTCGACCGCCATCAAGGCACACCTTACCTGGTGTAAGCAGCTCTACGACGTGCTCACGATCTCGCTCCACGAGGCCAGCGGCTCGCAGCCACTCGAGGCGCGTTTGCAGGTGGCCCTCGCCGAGTGGCCGGAGTTGGCGGCATCGCTGGAAAAGGTGCCGCCCCACGAGGCCTACCGCCGCTGGCTACGGATGGTCGAGTTTCGCCTGAAGGCATCGCGGGCGACCAGCCTTGACGAGCCTGCGGCGGCCGCCGCCTATCCCTCAGCCGCCCACCTCTCCGCCGACGTCGCAACGCTCGTGGAGTGCCTCGACCACGACCGCGGCCTTGCTACCGATTCTCCCGTCCGCCGCTGGCTCGATCTCGTCCGCACGTTCGGCCTCCACATGACGCGGCTCGATGTCCGGCAGGACGCCCGTGCCTATGAGGACATCATGGCCGACATCTTCACGGCAGCCGGAATCGCCGGCGCCGAGGCGTTTCGCGGGGGCGACGAGGCCGCCAGGGTCAGGCTGCTCACCTCCACACTTGGCATCATCGGCGCGATCCCGATGGAAACGCTCCAGCCGCTTTCTTCGGATACGCTGCGGCTCTTCACACTTCTTCAGCGGGCCAGCGCGCGGTTCGGGCCTGACTGCCTAGGCGGCGCGATCGTGAGCCTCACGCGGTCGCCGGCCGACGTGCTCTGCGTGTTGTGGCTGTGGCGGTGGGCCCAAAAGCAGGCGGCCGATCAGGGTGAACCGGTCGCCCACCACGACATCGCAATCATGCCGCTCTTCGAGAAGATCCACGACCTCCAGCATGGTCATGAGACGCTCGGGGCCATTCTCGACACGCCCGCCTACCGGGAGCATTTGGCCAGCCGCGGCAGCCGCCAAGTGGTGATGGTCGGCTACTCCGACAGCACGAAAGATGGCGGCTACCTCGCGGCCTGCTGGGGGTTGCAGGCGGCGCAGAGCCGTCTCCACGAGGCTGCCGCTTCCCGGGGCGTAGCCGTGACGTTTTTCCACGGCCGCGGTGGATCGCTCGGCCGCGGCGGTGGTCCGGCCGCCCGCGGCATCCTGTCACTGCCGGCCGAAACACTCGACGGATCGCTGCGGCTCACCGAACAGGGCGAGGTGCTCGCCGAGCGGTACGACGACACCGAGATCGCCTGCCGCCACCTCGAGCAGGTGTCGTGGGCCACCCTGATGGCCACCCGGAGCCGACGGCCCGACCCAGATGCCGCCTGGCTTGGCCTCATCGAGCGCATGGCCGCCCGGTCACACGCAGCCTATCGCGAACTCGTCGACGAGCCCGGCTTCATCGACTACTTCTCGCAAACGACACCGATCGACGACATCGAAAACCTGCCGATCGCATCCCGCCCGGCCCGCCGCCGCGGCCAACGCACGCTCGACGACCTGCGGGCGATTCCCTGGGTGTTCGCCTGGACCCAGAGCCGGTGCATGATCCCGGCATGGTACGGGCTGGGCACGGCCCTGGTCGATGTGAAGTACGACGACCGGCATGGCTGGCAAACGATCTGTGAGATGTACCGCCAGTGGCCGTTCTTTCAGGCCACGATCGACAATGCGTCGCTGGCGCTGGCCAAGGCCGACATGTACATCGCCCAGCGGTATGCCGAGTTGGCTCCCGATGCCGACGTCCGCCGTCGCATCTGGCAGCGGATCGCCGCCGAGCGGGACCGGACCCGGCAGGCGATTCTCGACATCGTCGGCGGGAGCGAACTGCTCGCCGCCACGCCCTGGTTTCAGAAGTCGATCGAGGCCCGCAACCCGTCGATCGACCCGCTGAACCTGATCCAGATCGAGTTCATGCGTCGCCGTGCGGCAACGCCGCCCGACGCCCCTCTGAACGAATCGCTCCGCGACCTCCTGCGGCTGTGCGTGCAGGGTATCGCTTCGGGAATGCGGACCACAGGATAGACCGGGCCTCGGTCTGAGCCGACCCGCCACGCAGGAGCCACGTCATGATCACCGCCACCGACCTCGCCGTGAAAGCGCTCGGCACCTGCCGGATCGACTCGCCGCTCAAGCCGCTCATCGAGTCGCGGCATACGAGCGAGTATTACGTGGCCGAGGACGATCGGGTCTTCTTTCACGACACAGCACGGCTCGCGATCTCCACGGGATGTGCCGTCGAGGATCTTCCCGGCTTCGAGCCGGCTGGGCCGCGCCGGTGCATCTTCTTCGACCCGGCGAAGACGCGCGTGGGCATCGTCACCTGCGGCGGGCTCTGCCCCGGCCTCAACGACGTGATCCGCGGCATCGTGATGGAGCTTTCCCACCACTACGGCGTGCAGCGGATCTACGGCTTTCGCAATGGCTACCAGGGCTTCATTCCGAAGTATGGTCACGACGTGTTCGACCTCACCCCCGCCGGCGTGAGCAACATCGACGAGGACGGCGGCACGATCCTCGGCACGTCGCGTGGCAGCCAGGATCCCCACGAAATCGTCGACTGTCTCGAGCGGATGAACATCAATGCCCTGTTCGTGATCGGCGGCGACGGCACGATCCGGGGGGCGATGGCGATCGCCGCGGCCGTCGCCGAGCGCGGCCAGAAGATTGCCGTCGTCGGCATCCCCAAGACGATCGACAATGACATTCCCTATATCGACCAGAGCTTCGGCTTCCAGACCGCCTTCGCCGAGGCGACGCGGTCGATCCAGGCAGCCCACGTGGAGGCCAAGGCGGCACCCAACGGCGTGGGGCTCGTGAAGCTCATGGGCCGCCACTCGGGCTTCATCGCCTGCTACGCCTCACTGGCCGAGCCGGATGCCAACTACGTGCTGATCCCCGAGGTGCCTTTCCTTCTGGAGGGCCCCGACGGGCTGCTCGAGCATTTGCTGAAGCGGGTGAAGACCCGTGGCCATGCCCTGATCGTGGTCGCCGAGGGAGCCGGGCAGGACCTTCTCGCGGTGCGGGGCGACGGGGCGGCCGCGGGCGTCGACGCCTCGGGCAATCAGAAGCTCGCCGACATCGGCAGCTATCTGCGGCAGCGGATCGCCGATCACTTCACGGCGGCAGGCGTCGAGCTCAACATGAAGTACGTCGATCCCAGCTACATGATCCGGAGCGTGCCGGCAAACCCGTACGACAGCGTCTATTGCCTGCGGCTGGCGCAAAACGCCGTGCATGCGGCGATGGCTGGCCGCACCGAGATGGTGATCGGCCGCTGGCATGGCCGCTACGTGCATATCCCGATGCCGCTGGCCGTGAGCCGCCGCAACCAGGTCTCGCCGGACGGCGACCTGTGGCTCGCGGTGCTGGAGGCGACCGGCCAGCCGCATGTGTTCGGATAAGCCTACAGTTCTCCTTTCACACCCAGTTCGTGGAAGTAGTGGCCGACCTTCTTCTGGTTCTTCAAGAGCCAGTCGATCGAGGGCTCGTTGGTCATCGCCTTGCGGATCGCGTTGAACGTCGCCTCCCGGTGCGTCTTGAAGAGCACCTCGTGGTCGATCTTGGTCTTGGCGTCACCGGCTGACGGGTCGAGCCACACCGCCACGATGATCCCGATGTCGTTGACCTTCTTCTTCGGGATGTGCCCCTCGCGAACGGCATCGAGCACGGCGTTGGCCACGGCCGCCTGCACCGTTCCCATGAGCACGTTCGTG
>JBIKNV010000335.1:0-3829 GCA_044358475.1 Pirellulales bacterium
TAGCGGGCATTGGGTGCGGTGTACTTGCTCACCATCAACGTGGCAGGGCGGACCTGCACGTCGCTGTTGAGGATCGCCCAGACGCGGGTATGCCCCTTCACTTGGTCGCCGATCAGGTTGGCGATCGCATAGCCGACCGGCCCGTCGAGTTCACCGATCACCACCTCCGGTTCCGCCGCGCTCCAGGCGTGGTCGGCCTCGACCAGCGCCTCACCCGTCCGCATGACGATCTTCTTGTCTGCCATCGAATGTCGCCCTTTCATGGGATATGGACCCCGCTGACCCCGCGGGTCGGCATGGCGAGGATTCTCTCCGCGGGGTACAAATCCGCAAATCACCTCGGCATTCCCGCTACTTCACTGGATTTGCGGCACTCCTCGGCAGGCCTCAGTCGGATTGACAGCGGCCAACCAATCGGAAAGGCTTAAAAACTCGAGTCGGCCCTGTTTCGGAGCGAAATCATGTCGCGATCCGCGCCATCCGTGACGACCATGGTGGTCCTTGCCTTGGTGTCATCGAACGGTGGTGCCTCGACCTTTGAGGATCGAGTTCGGCCGGTGCTGCAAAAGTATTGCTTCGACTGCCACGAAGGCGACCGAGCCGAGAGTGGCATCTCGCTTGACGCCTACCAGGAAGCCAATGCGAAAACCTCGGATCGCGTTGCCTGGTTGAAGGTGCTGCGCCAACTGCAAGGCAGGGCGATGCCGCCGGCCGATGCCGAGCAACCGTCACCCGAGGATCTGCAGGCAGTGATCGGCTGGCTCGAGGATGAGGCGTTGAAGCCCGACTGCTCCGGTGGCGAGCGGCCCGGTCGCGTGACCGTCCGACGTCTCAACCGTGAGGAGTACAACAACACGGTGCGCGACTTGTTCGGCATCGCGGTCCGGCCCGCCGATGATTTCCCGTCAGACGACATCGGCTTCGGGTTCGACACGATCGGTGACGTGCTGACGATCCCGCCCGTGCTGCTGGAGCGATACATCGACGCCGCGGAAACCGTGGCCCGAGCCGCCATCGCCAGCACGGACATCGACGCCGCGGCCAGCGTTGTTCTGCCGGGAGGCGTCATGGCCCGTACCGGCGACATGGACCGGGAGTTCACGATCGAGCGTGCCGGAGACTACGTCGTTCGTGTGACGGCCTGGGGTGATCAGGCAGGACCTGAGCCACCGCGGATGACGATCGCCGTCGATGGTCGGCGGGAGCGAAAAACTGACGTTCCCAATGATCGCAGTTCGCCGTCGGAGCACGAGCTGCGGCTGGCGCTGGGAAACGGGCGGCATACCATTCGCATCACCTTCAGCAACGACTACTACGATCCCAAGGCGACGAACAATAAGGACCGCAATCTGCACATTGGAAGCATCGCGGTGCTCGGCCCGATCGGCACGCTTCCTGCCGAACTGCCGGACTTTCACAACCGCTTCTTTTCCCAACCGATTCCCGTCGGGGCCGACCCGCATGAGCAGACCGACGTGTTCAAGAAACTCATCCGGCCGGTTGCCTCGCGTGCCTTTCGCAGACGTGTCACCGCAGACGAACTCGAGGCATTGTCGCTGGTCTTTCTCGCAGCCCGCGACCGGGGCGAGACGATCGAGCGGGCCACACAGATGACAATCGCGGCCATGCTCGTCTCCCCTTCTTTCCTCCTGCGGGCCGAGGCCGCCGCCCAGCCGGGCCGGATCCGTGATCTCGACGATTTCGAGATCGCTTCGCGGCTCTCCTATTTCCTCTGGAGCAGCCTGCCCGACGACGATCTCTTCCGCGCCGCAGTCCGGGGTGAACTCCGGACCAACGAGCAAGTCGTGCGGCAGGCCCGCCGCATGCTGCTCGACCCGAAGGCCGCCGCTCTGGCGAAAAACTTTGCCGGTCAATGGCTCGGCCTGCGGGGGCTCGACGAAATGAACCCCGACAAAAATCTCTTTCCTGACTTCGACGAGACTCTGCGGAAAGCAGTTCAGCGGGAAACCGAACTGCTCTTCGAACATGTGGTTCGCGAGGATCGCAGCATCCTCGAGTTTCTCAACGCTGATTACACGTTCGTCAACGAGCGGCTGGCGCGGCATTACGGAATCCCGAACGTCACCGGAGACGTGTTTCGCAAGGTTGCGGTCGACAGCAGCCAGCGGGGCGGTCTGCTCGGCCATGCCAGTATTCTGACGGTCACGTCCAACCCCACCCGCACCAGTCCGGTGAAACGGGGCAAGTGGATCCTGGAGACGTTGTTCAACGCCCCACCCCCCGAGCCCCCGGCAAACGTGCCTGAATTGGCCGACGGGGCGGGTGGCCAGCTCACCGGCACGCTCCGCCAGAGGATGGAGCAGCACCGCGCCGACCCAGCCTGCGCCACCTGCCACAAGCTCATGGATCCGCTCGGATTCGGCCTCGAAAACTACGACGCGACCGGTGCCTGGCGAGTCCGTGACGGCCGTGCGGACGTCGATGCATCTGGCGAACTGCCTGATGGGCAGCAATTCACTGGCCCCGCCGGGCTGCGCTCCCTGCTGGCAGAACGAAATGACGATTTCCGCCGCTGCTTCATCGAAAAATTGCTGACGTATGCCCTCGGCCGGGGGCTTGAATACCATGATGCGTGTGCAGTCGAACGGATTGCCGTGGCGTCCGCCGAGGGCGATGACCGATTTTCCGTGATCATCAGTGAAATCGTCTCCAGTCCGGCGTTTCGGCAGATCGAATCAGGAGAACAGACTCCATGACACGCCCCTTGTCGCGCCGCACCCTGCTGCGCGGTTTCGGCACCGGCATCGCCATGCCGCTTCTGGAGGCGATGGCACCGCTCCCGGCCATCGCCCGGGCAGCCGTTCCATCCGGCCGCAGGCGGCCGCCGCGGCTCGCCTTTATCTATGTTCCCAACGGAATCCACATGCCGGCCTGGACACCGGCCGGTGAGGGCCGGCTGGACACGCTGCCCGAAACGCTCCAGCCGCTCGCCGCACTACGAGATGATTTCAGCATCCTGACCGGCCTCGGTCAGCCGAAAGCCAATGCCAACGGTGACGGCCCTGGCGACCATGCCCGCGCGATGGCCACGTTTCTCACCGGAACCCAGGCCCGCAAGACGGACGGCGCGGACATTCGTGCCGGCATCTCCGTCGACCAGATCGCTGCGGCGAGCCTCGGCAAGAAGACCCGTTTTGCATCGCTGGAGCTGGGCGCCGATCTCGGCAAGACCTCGGGATCCTGCGACTCTGGCTACAGCTGCGTCTATTCCTCGACGATTTCCTGGCGGAGCGACAGCCAGCCACTGCCCAAGGAGAACGACCCCAAGCTGATTTTCGAGCGGCTGTTCGAGAACGGGCGCCCAGGGGAATCGGCCGCCGCCCGTGCCAAGCGCGACCGCTTCAGCCTCAGCATCCTCGACTTCGCTCTCGAGAACGCCAAGTCACTGGACCACAAGCTCGGCGTCGCCGACCGCCGCAAACTCGACGAATACCTGTCGAGCGTACGGGAGATCGAGCGACGCATCGACGGTGCAACACGAGGCGAGCGACAGACCGCCCACGGCGGGAAGAAGCCGGCGGGTATTCCCGAGAGCTACGCAGAGCACCTCCGGCTGCTGGGCGATCTCCTGGTGCTGGCGTTTCAGACGGACTCGACTCGCGTGGCGACGCTGGTGTTCGCCAACGAGGGGAGCGGCCGCAGCTACCCGTTCATCGACGTGCCCGACGGCCACCACGACTTGTCCCACCACGGCAATGATCCGGCCAAGCATGCCAAGCTGGCGAAAATCAACCGCTTTCACATCGATCAGCTGGCCCAGCTGCTGTCGCGGCTGAAGGCCACGACCGAGGGAGAGGGAAACCTGCTC
>JBIKNV010000309.1:0-4110 GCA_044358475.1 Pirellulales bacterium
TCCTCGAGGCGCTCGTCGATCTGGGGCCGCTCGAGGATTTTCCGTCGCACACCCTGCCGGGCTTCAACGATCGCCTCATGGCATGGCTCCCGACGATGATCGAGCATCGCTGCACCATCGGTGAGCGGGGCGGCTTCTTTGAACGGCTTCGCACGGGGACATGGCTGGGGCATGTGCTCGAGCATGTCACCCTGGAACTCCAGACGCTGGCCGGGACGCCCGTCGGCTATGGGCGAGCCCGGGAGACGGCGACCCGTGGTGTGTACTGGGTGGTGATTGAATACAAGGAAGAGGCCTTCGCGATCGACTGCCTCCATGCGGCCCACCGGCTCCTTCAGGCCGCCATCGACGACACGCCGTTCGACATGCCGGCCGAAGTGGCCCGCCTCAGGACACGGCTGCTTGACGTGCAGCTCGGCCCGAGCACGCGGTCGATCGTGAATGCCGCCGTGGCCCGCGGTATTCCGGCCCGCCGGCTCACTGACGGTTCGCTCGTGAGGCTGGGCCAGGGGGCCAAGCAGCGCCGGATCATCGCCGCCGAGACCGACAGCACGTCGGCCGTCGCCGAGGCGATCGCCCAAGACAAGGAACTCACCCGCACTCTCCTCGAAGAGGTCGGCGTACCGGTGGCGGAAGGCCGGCCGGTCGCGGACGCCGCCGACGCCTGGGCGGCCGCCCAGGAAATCGGTGCCGCCGTCGTCGTGAAGCCGCGCGACGGAAATCAGGGGCGGGGTGTGTCGGTCAATCTCAAGACCCGTGAGGAGATCGAGCGGGCCTGGCACATCGCCCGTGCCGAATCATCGGCCATCGTCGTCGAGCGGTTTGTTCCAGGGGCTGACTACCGGCTCCTCATCGTTGGTGGGAAGCTCGTTGCCGCGGCCCATCGGCGGCCGCCGATGGTGGTTGGCGACGGTGTTTCTACCGTGCGTCAACTCGTCGACCGGGTCAACGAGGATCCGCGGCGGTGCGGCGACCACGCCTGTTCGTTGAGCCCCATTGTGATCGATGCGGTGGCGCTGGCGGTGCTGGCCGAGCAGGGACTCGATCCGCAGGGTGTGCCTGAGCCTGAGCGGACAGTCTTCCTGCGAAACAATGCCAACCTGAGTACGGGGGGCACCGCCGAGGATGTCACCGACATCGTGCATCCTGACGTGGCGGCCCGGGCTGTCGACGCGGCACGGATCGTGGGGCTCGACATCGCCGGCATCGACATCGTGGCTGACGACATCGCCGTCGCTCTCGAGGAACAGCAGGGCGCGATCATCGAGGTCAACGCCAGCCCCGGTCTGCGGATGCATCTAGAGCCTGCCGAGGGCGCGCCGCGGGACGTCGGGGCGGCGATCGTCGACACGCTGTTTGCCCCGGGAGACGAAGGCCGCATTCCGGTCGCTGCCGTGACCGGCACCAACGGCAAGACGACGGTGGTCCGGCTGCTCTCGCACCTCGCGGCGACCGGCGGGGCCACCGTGGGCACGACCTGCACGGAGGGAGTGTTCGTCGGCAGCCGCACGATCGACACTGGTGACTGCAGTGGCCCGCGGAGCGCCCGTCGCGTGTTGGCCCATCCGTCCGTCACCACGGCCGTGCTCGAGACTGCCCGCGGCGGCATTCTCCGGGAGGGCTGCGGCTTCGACTTCTGTGACGTTGCCGTCGTGACCAACATCGGCAGCGGCGACCACCTCGGGATGGATGGTATCGACACCCCCGAACGGCTGGCCTGGGTGAAGGGGGCGATCGTCGCCGCCGTGCGACCGGGCAAGGGTACCGCCGTCCTCAATGCTGCCGACCCGCTGGTGGTTTCCATGAAGAAGTGGTGCAAGGGACAGGTGGTCTACTTCGCCCTCGATCCGCAGGATCCGATCATCGTGGAGCATCTCGCGCAGGGGGGCCTTGCCGCGACGGTCCGCGAGGGCTGGATCGTGCTGTGCGACGGTCCCCGCGAGACGCGACTCGCCCACTTGGACCGCGTGCCGCTGGTGCACGGTGGCATGGCAAGCTTCCAGGTGGAAAACGTGCTGGCGGCTGCGGCCGCGGCCTGGCGGCTCGGCGTGCCGCTGGAACTGGTGCGGATCGGTCTGGAGAGTTTCGCCAGTGGCGCGGCCGGGTCCCCGGGCCGCTTCAATCTGCTCGAGATGAACGGAGCGACGGTGGTGATCGACTACGGCCACAACATCGGAGCGCTCGAGCAGATGTGCCGGGTGGTCGAGAATCTCCCCGGCGGTCGCAGGATCGCCGTCTATTCAGCCGCGGGCGACCGGCGCGATGAGGACTTGCTCGCCCAGGGTCGGCTGCTCGGCGCGACGTTCGACCGAGTGCTTCTCTACGAAGATGCCTATGTCCGCGGCCGACAGCCGGGTGAGATCACCCGGCTCTTGTCGCAGGGGGCGACCGAGTCTTCCTCCGGCCGAGCCCGGGAGGTTGCCCCCGGCGGGACATGGCTGGAGGCGACTGCCAAGGCGATCGAATCGCTCGTCGCCGGTGACGTGCTCCTGCTTCAGGCTGATTCGATCGAGCAGACGATGGCCTGGTTGGCCAGCCAGCAGGCCGTTCCTTTGCGGGAGACGAGCGTGCGGGAGATTCTCAGCCCGACGGACGGACAGGAGCAAGCCGCTGCCGTTCGACGGGATGAGTCACTTCAGCCCGGGGCGACGATCGAGCGCTCCACGCACGCCTAACTGTTCGGGATGCCTCGCGATCTTGTCGGTGAACACACGAACGTCGTTGACGATCGGTCGGAGTTCCTTCGTGATCCGATTGACGTTGGCGGCGGCTTGGGCAAGTTCCTCGTAGACCTGCGGATCTCGAACCAGCCGTCCGAGCGTGCCCTGCGAATCATTGAGCGACTTGGTGAACAGGACGGCCTGCGAGAGCACCTCGTCGAGCCGGCCGATCGTGGTGTCGAGTTGGGCCACCATCTGCTCGCCCCGCTCACCAAGCGGACGCGTGAGGCCCTCGAGGTTGCGGAGGTTGCGGTCCGCCGAGTCGAGCGTGGTGCCGATACCCTGAACGGATGACCGGAGGTCGGCGAGGACCGCCGGCATCTCGGTGATCGTGGCCTTGAGCTTCTCGCGAGCATTGGGGTCGCCCATGACGTCGTTGATGTTGTTCATCGCGAGGCTGAAGGAATCGAGCGCCGCCTCGGTCTTCCCGACCATCCGTTCAAATGAGTCATCGCCGCCGAGGAAGAGGCGATCGAGGTTGGTGGAGAGCTTCGAAACCGACCCGCTCGCCTCGGTCAGCGAGTCGAGCGTGGCGCTGAACTTGGGCTCGAGTGTCGCGAAAATCTCGAACGGGTCGCGGGCCACCTGCCCCACGAGCACTTCCTCAGGAGCGACCCGCTGCCGCGGGGGCACGATGCGACCCGGAATGAGTTGGATCTCGGCGTCACCCAGGAGCGTGGTGACGATCCGCGGCTGTTCGTCCTTGTAGATCGGCACGTAGGAATCGATGTCGGCGACCACGCTCACGCCCCCCCGCTCATCGAGCTGCACCTTCGACACCCGGCCCACGAGGATTCCGTTTTTCCGCACCGGGGTGCCGTCGGAGACACCGCGAGCATCGGCAAAACTCAGCTTGAGCGGGTAGGTGGCCTGCACCAGCGAAGGTAGATCGCCGAAGAGCACGATCAGGATGCCGGCGATGATCGCCGTCGCGAGCACCATCACACCGACCCGAAACTGCATTACGCGGTCGTTCATGCCGTTTTCTCCGTCTCCTCGGCGTGGTCAGCGCCGCTCTCCGCCCGACCCTGCTCCTCCTGCATCTCCGTGAGCCGGCCCCCGGCGCGGCCCTCGACGAATTGGCGGATGCGCGGATCCCGCGACCGATCGAGTTCCTCAGGTGTTCCGTCGAACACGATCTGGGGGGCATCCGGTCGGAGCCGGAAGGCGGGGTAGAGCATGATGATGCGGTCGGCCACCTTGCGGGCGGTGTGCATGTCGTGGGTGACGACGACGCTCGTCACCCGCGGCCGCTCACGGACCCTGATGATCAGCTCGTTGATCACATCGCTCATGATCGGGTCGAGGCCGGTGGTGGGCTCATCGTAGAGGATGAGGCTCGGGTCGAGGGCCAGCGCCCGGGCCAGGCCGGCTCGCTTCCGCATGCCGC
>JBIKNV010000310.1:0-4100 GCA_044358475.1 Pirellulales bacterium
GCTGGAGACTCAACGGCCGAGAACGACACGGCCACGGGCCGCAGCCGCTGCAGGTCGCTGCAGGCGGCGATCGCCGCCTCTGGGTCGGCAGCCACTTGGGCCGGGTGGAGGTGTCCGCCCTGCTCGTGCACGTCGAGTTCCACGGCGGTGAACTCCAGTTCCGCGAGCCGCTCCATGGCCTTATCGAGGGGCATGTCGGGAAAACATTCAGTACTCACACATACGAACACGCCTAACGCTCCTCTCGAACAAGTCGCCAATTCTCGATCGCCGCCTTCGGCATCAGCCGCAAAGGTAGCGAGCCTCGGCAAAAACTGCCACCGCACTGTCGAACTGGGAAAGTAGACACGCCGCCGCATCGGCCGCGTACAATACGAGTTCCCTGTGTCAGGAGACATTTTCGATGCCATCCGATTCGCTGCAGCCGCCCACCCGCGTCATTCTCGAACAGGGATCTCTCTGGGGCCGCTGGGGCACACGCGCGGCATGGCTCATCGCCGGCTTCGCGGTGCTGTCGGCCCTCGCGAGCGCCGGTGCCAACGCCCAGTATTTCCAGACCGGCGCGAAGGTCATCGAGCAGTATCACTCGCTCTCCAAGACGGCCTCGGCCAAGGTGGCGGTGGTCGACATTTCGGGGCCCATCATGGGTGGGAGCGGCTTCACTCGCTCGCAGATCGATCGGATCGCCGACGACGAGGAGGTGAAGGCGGTCGTGCTGCGGATCGACTCTCCCGGTGGCACGGTGAGCGGCAGCGATGAGATCCACTACCGGATCAGCGAGTTGGCCAAGCGCCGTGATCTGCCGGTCGTCGTAAGCATGGGGGGGATCGCGGCCAGTGGCGGCTACTACATCGCGATGGCCAACGGGGGCCACGACGACGTGATCTTCGCCGAGCCGGCCACGCTCACCGGGTCGATCGGTGTGATCATCCCCCACTTCGATCTCTCGAAGCTCGTCAAGAAGTTCGACATCGAAGACGACTCGATCACGAGCGGCCCGCTCAAGGAAATGCTCAGTCCCACGAAGGACCGCACGCCGGAGCTCGAGGAGCGGGAGCGGAAGATCCTGCAGTCGCTGGTCGATGAGATGTTTTCGCGGTTCAAGGCGATCGTCCAGCAGGGTCGCCCCAAGCTCGACGACGAAAAGCTCTCCGCGGTGACGACGGGTCAGATCTTCACGGCGGAGCAGGCCCGGGAGGCCGGGCTCGTCGATCGGATCGGGTTCATCGAAGATGCGATCGATCGCGCGGTGGAACTGGCGGGCCTCACGAAAGACGCGGCCCGCGTGGTGAAGTATGCCAAGCCCAAGGGCCTGCTCGACGAGCTTCTCGGGGGCAATGCCCCGGGCGCGCGTCAGGTGACGATCCTCGAGGCGGTCGCGGAGTGGACCACGCCGCGCGCCTGGTATCTCTGCTCGTGGTGGCCCGCCCTCATCACGAGCGGACAGTAGGACCGCGAAGCGCGGTATCCACCAACTCAGCGATCCCCTCCCGCGTGGTCTGCGGGTGCCGGAATCCGGCTGCCACAAGGTCGTCCGATGAAAACACGCTCTCTTCATCAATCGCCCGCAGTCGGGCCGTCGTGAGCGGCATCTCCCGGCCGGTGATGGCCGTGATGATGTCGCCCAGCGGCGCGGCGCAGACCGCGAGAATCCGTGGAATGCTCCGTGGTGGCGAGCTCCCTGCGAGGGTGGCGATCAGCGTCGCAAGTTCACGCAGCGACAGTGTGGCAGGGTCAGTCACCGTGAAGACCGCACAGCCCGGCACCTCGCGGCGGGCCACAAACTCGATCGCGGCAGCGGCGTTGCCCACCGACACGACCGACTTCCGCGCGGTGCCGCTCCCCACGAGACACGGCCGGCCGGCAATCACCTGCCTCACAAACGCGGCGAAGTTGGCCTCGTTGCCGGGGCCGTAGATGGCCGCGGGGCGGAGAATCGTGGCCTTCCGCGCGGCATCGGCCGCAGACCATTCCCGCAGCGCCGCCTCCGCACGGGCCTTCGACGCGCCATAGGGCCCGTCGGGGCTGGCGGCCTTGATCGAACTGACCAGCACGAATCGTTGCACGCCGTTGCGGGCGGCCCAGTCGAGCCAGTCGCGGGTGCCGGCTACGTTCACAGCCTCGAAGGCCTCGATGTCGGCGGCCGTCGGCCGCAGCACGTGCTGCTTCACTTCCAGGTGGATCACCACGTCGCAGTCGCGAGCGGCGTCACGCAACACATCCCTTCGCGGTGTACCCGTCCAGCCCTGTGGAAGCTGGGCGGGCGGCGTCCGACCGGTGGCGATGCCGCCGTGGCCATGATCCGCCAGCCGGAGCAGCAGATGCCGGCCGACAAAACCGCTCGCTCCAGTGACCACGCATCGCATCGGGCTTTGTCACCCCGCCCGCAGCCCCTGCAGCCAGTCGGCATAGGCGGCGGTGATTTTCTCACGGTCAAACATCGTTTCGGCGAGGTGGCGGGCGGCCAGCCGACAGGTCGCCAGCCGCGACCGATTCTCAGCCAACGTGCGGATTGCGCGGGCGAGCGACGTCGGGTCGCCGGAAGCATACGGCAGCCCGGCCTCGGCTTCGCCGATGAGCCGCTCGAGTTCCCCCGATACACCGCTCACGAGGGCCAGGCCGGCGGCCGCGTAGTCAAAGGCTTCGGCCGGGATGGCGGCCACCGACTCCGGCTTGGTCAGCACGAGCCCCACATCACACCGCGCGAGCAGGTCGACATAGGCAGGCCGCTCGAGCAGACCGTTGACCACGATGTGGCAGGAGCCGTTGGCGGCAGCAGCGGCGTTGCGGAGGGCGGCCTCGTGCTGTCCCTTGCCGGCGATGTGGATCGTGGCCCGGATGCCGGCTGCGGAAAGCTGCCGGACGGCGACGACGAGCGTGTCGAGATCTTCATCAGTCCCGAGTTGGCCGGCATGCACACAGGCCAATGGCTGGGGTGTCTCGTCGGAAGCATGACGCAGCGGCTGCATGCCGGCAGCTAGCGGCACATGATCGATGGAGCGTGGCGGCGGCGAAAACTGCTGCGGGTAGCCGCCGAGGGGCGCGACATGCTTGGGCACGTCGGCTCGGGTGGCGATGGGCAGGGCAGCGATGCATTCCGATGAGGCAGCCGCGATGGCGTCGGCTGCGGTGAGGATGGCGTCGCACCGGCGGGCCATGCCGCCGAGGAGCAGCCGTCTCGTGAGGGGTCGCAGCAGCGTCGGGCCGGGCACGTACGGCTCGAGCGAATCGGGCCACAGATTGCACAGATCGACGACAAACTCGGCATCGAGTCGGGCGGCGAGTCGCGCGGCCGCCTCGGGGCCGTCGAGCGGGGGCAGGCTGGCGAGGATGATGTCGGGCCGCCCGATCTGGCCGGCGGCGATCGATTCGTGGGCGAGTCGTTCGAAGGTGCGGCCGAAGTCACGATGGCTGGCGAAGCGGGCCAGTGACACGTCGCGGTCATAGGGCCGCACGGCCACCAACCGCACGGCGAAGCCCTCGTCGTCCGTCGCCCCCAGCGGGGCGGAGCGGGTGGCCTTACGGCGATGGCTCCAGGTGGATGACCACCAGGTGACGTCGTGGCCGCGGGAGGCCAGCAGGCGGGCGAGCGACCAGGCTCGTTGAGGGGGCAGGTGTTCGCCCGGGATGTCGTCGAGAGGGTTGACGATCCAGATGGAAAGGGGGTGGTCCACGGGTTCGGGCTGACTCATGCGGGAACTGTAGCAGGTCGTTTGGGCGAAACGCAGTCGCCCGCGTGACAGCCGTGGCTGCCGCGAGTTCGGCGGACCGACGCCCTCGGCACAATCCGCATGATCGGCCGGCAGGACCGGTGCGACCGGCCGCATGAGTCAGGGGTACCCTACCGGGTGGTCGAGGGCGTATGCTCATCTCGGTGTTCAGCGGATGGCAGTGAAAGGCTGCGGTGCAGCAGTGCTGCAGTGCAGTTGGCCCGCCGATGCTGGTGGCACTTTTCGCCCCCGTAGCTCAGTGGATAGAGCGACGGTTTCCTAAACCGTAGGTCACAGGTTCGATCCCTGTCGGGGGTACTGAGTTATTCGTGTTCACCGTATGCTACGGCTTTTCCGAGGTGAGCGTTTCGCTGGATGCGACCTGACGCC
>JBIKNV010000311.1:0-4070 GCA_044358475.1 Pirellulales bacterium
GGGAAGCCCGCCGACAGCATGCTCGTGTCGCAGATCACGCCCGACGGCTCCGGCCATGCCGAGATGCCCAAGGGGGGTAAACCGCTGGCGAAAGCCGACATCGATCTCATCACGCGGTGGATCGCCGAAGGTGCCCAAGACGACACGCCCGCAAGCGCCGGCCAGAAGGTCGACGCCGACCATCCGCCGATCTACACGCGGCAGCCTGTCGTCACGTCGCTCGATTTCTCGCCCGACGGAAAGCTCCTCGCCGTTTCCGGCTTCCACGAGGTGCTGGTGTTCGACGTGGAGGCGGCTGCGGCGGGCCAGACGCCGGGCCAAGCGGCTGGCGTGGCACCCGCGCCGAAGCTGCGGCTCGTCGGCCTCGCGGAGCGGGTCGAGCGGGTGCGGTTTTCCCCGGATGGCGCGCGGCTGGCAGTGATCGGTGGCAACCCGGCCCGCATGGGCGAGGTGCAGATCTGGAATGTCGCCGACGGCACGCTCCTCCTCTCGCATCCGGTGTCGTTCGACACGGTCTATGGCGGCGCCTGGTCACCCGATGGCAAGCTCGTCGCGTTCGGCTGCACCGACAACTCCGTCCGCGCGATCGACGCCGCGAGCGGAGAGCAGGTGCTCTTTCAGGGCGTTCATGAAGACTGGGTACTGGACACGGTCTTTTCGCCCAAGGGGGACCACGTGATCTCGCTCGGCCGCGACATGAGCGTGAAGCTCACGGAGCTGGCCACGCAGCGGTTCATCGACAACATCACCTCGATCACGCCTGGTGCCCTCCGTGGCGGTCTGATGGCCGTGGATCGGCATCCCGTCCTCGAGCATGTGGTGGCTGCCGGTGCCGACGGCACGCCGCGGGCTTACCGGATCCACCGCCACGCCAAGCGGGTGATCGGCGACGACGCCAACCTCATCTTCCCACTGCATGCGGTCAGCGGTCGTGTGTTCGGGCTGCGGTTCTCCCCCGACGGCAAGCGGGTGGCGGCCGTCGGCGGGCTCGATGGCAGCGGCGAACTCGTGGTCTCCAGCTACGGACTCGAAGCTGACGTGCCGAAGCCGATCCTCGACATCATGGCGAAGGTGCCGGGCGAGAGCCGGACCAAGGGAAGCCAGCGGACCGAGGCCGAATGGAAGGCGTTCGACGAGTTTCGTGACGCATCGACCAGGCTGCTGGCGAAGGTGGAGGTTCCCGAGACGGCCCTCTACGCGGTGGCGTTCCACCCGCAGTCGGGTGAGGTGGCGGTGGCGGGCGCCGATGGCACCGTGCGGTTTTACGATGGCGGCGGGAAGGCCACGCGGCAGTTCCCGGTGGCCCGTCTCGATGCCGCCGCCGCGGCCCAGCAGAAGCCGCCGCTCCCCTGGCCGGCGGAGGCGTCGTTGGAACCCGATCCGGCCCCCCCGGCCGGAATCACGGCGCTCGAGATCGAGCCCGCCGAGATCGTGCTCGACGGTCCGTTCGCGGCGACCCAGTTGCTCGTCACCGGTCGGCTCGCCGATGGCCGTCGGATCGACCTCACGCGGAGCGTGTCGTTCGGCCCGGCGCGGGACGATGGCACAGCGGGCGGCGTCGCTGCGGCCGACGTCATGAGCCTCGTGTCGATTGGTCCGGGGGGACTCGTCCGGCCACTAGCCGACGGAGCGGCGCGGCTGCAGGTGGTGCACGGTTCCGGGCCGGCCGCGGTCGCGGCGACGGCCGCCGTGCGGGTGGCGGGGGCAGGTCTGTTGCCACCGGTCGACTTCATTCGCGACGTGAATCCCGTGCTCACGAAGATGGGCTGCAATCAGGGCACCTGCCACGGCGCGGCCAAGGGGAAGAACGGTTTCAAGCTCTCGCTGCGTGGCTACGACCCCGTGTTCGATCTCAGGGCCTTCACCGACGACCACGGCAGCCGTCGCGTGAACCTCGCGAGCCCCGACGACAGCCTCATGCTTCTCAAGGCGTCGGCGACGGTGCCCCACCAGGGCGGCCTGCTCGCCCGCGTCGAGGATGCCAATTACCAGATGGTGCGCCGTTGGATCGAGGAGGGCGCTCCGCTCGAGATGGCAACGCCCAGAGTCGTGAAGATTGCCGTGAGTCCCGCGCAGGCGGTGATCGACCTGGCCGATCGCAGACAGCAGTTTCGCGTCGTGGCCACCTATGCCGACGGCACATCGCGGGACGTCACGCGGCAGGCGTTTCTCGAGAGCGGCAACAATGATGTGGCCACGGCCGACCCGACCGGTCTCGTGACCGCCGTCCGACGTGGCGAGGCGCCGATCCTCGTCCGGTACGAGGGATCCTACGCGGCCGTCACGTGCACCGTGATGGGCGACCGCACCGGCTTCGAGTGGCGGCAGCCGGAGTCGTGGGGCCGGATCGACGACCTGGTGGCGGCCAAGTGGCGGGCGATGCAGATCGAACCGGCCCCGCTCTGCTCGGATGCCGAGTTCCTCAGGCGCGTGTCGCTTGATCTCACCGGCCTGCCCCCCGCAGCCGATCAGGTGCGGGCGTTCCTCGCCGACGAGCGTGATGTGCGAATCAAGCGGGCTGAACTGGTGCAGCAGCTGATCTCCAGCGACGCCTTCGTGGAGCACTGGGCGAACAAGTGGGCGGATCTGCTCCAGGTGAACCCGAAGTTCCTCGGCAAGGAGGGGGCGCAGGGGCTCCGTGACTGGATCCGTGGACAGATCGCCGCCAACACGCCGTACGATCGGTTCGCGCGAGACATCCTCACGGCCACGGGCTCCAACCGCGATCATCCGGCTGCCGCCTACTTCAAGACGCTCCGTGACCCCACGCTCACAATGGAGAACACGACGCACCTGTTCCTCGGCGTGCGGTTCAACTGCAACAAGTGCCACGACCATCCGTTCGAGCGTTGGACGCAGGATCAGTATTTCGAGACCGCGGCCTTCTTCGCCCAGGTGGCCCTGGAGAAGGATCCTGAAAGCAAGGATCGCACCATCGGCGGTTCGGCTGTCGAGGGAGCCAAGCCGCTGTGGGAGGTCGTCAAAGACGCCGCCACGGGTGAGATCAAGCACGAACGCACCGGGAAGGATGTGCCGCCGAACTTTCCGTTCGAGTGCCGGTTCGATGCGCCGGCCGGTGCCCCGCGGCGGCAGCAGCTCGCCGCCTGGCTCACTTCGGCCGACAATCCCTACTTTGCGCGGAGCTACGTCAACCGGCTCTGGGGCTATCTCTTCGGCACCGGCATCATCGACCCGATCGACGACATCCGCGCCGGCAACCCGCCCACGAATCCGGCGCTGCTCGACCATCTCACGAAGGCGTTCGTGGCCGGCGGCTTCGACATGCGGAAGGTGCTGGCGGAGATCTGCACGTCGCGAACCTACGGCCTCGCCATCACCAGCACGAAGTGGAACGAGGACGACAAAATCAATTACTCACATGCCCTGCCGCGGCGGCTGCCGGCCGAGACACTTTTCGACACGCTTCACGCCGCGATCGGGTCGCCGACGAAGTTCCCCGGCTATCCCGTCGGCACCCGGGCGGCGTCGCTGCCGGACGTTGCCAGCACGCTCGGCGGCGGCTTCCTCCAGACGTTTGGCAAGCCGGCCCGCGAGAGTGCCTGTGAATGCGAGCGGGCCGGCGGGGTGGCGCTGGGCCCGGTGATGGCGCTGGTCAGCGGTCCGGCCGTCGGCGACGTGCTTGCCGACCCGGGGAGCGAACTGGCGAAGCTCGTGAAGTCACAGCCTGACGATCGGCTGCTCGTGCAGGAGGTTTTTCTGCGGGTCCTGAACCGGCCGAGCAAGCCCGAGGAGGAGGCGGCCGTCGCGGGGCTGATGCAATCGATCGCCGCCGACCACGAGCTGCTCGTGAAGGATCTCGCCACGGCCGAGGAAGCCTGGAAGATCGAGAAGACCGAGCGGGAGCGGCAGCGGATGGAGCGGGTCGTCGCTGCGCGCACGGCGCTCGACCAGGCCACTGTGGCCTACGAGCCAACGCGGATCGAAGCGGAAAAGAAGCGGGCCGAGCGGATTGCGGCGGCCGTGGCGGCAATCGAGAAGCACCACGGCGATGCGGAGGCAGCCCTGCGTCATTACGAGGATCAGGCGGCGAAGATGCCGGCCTGGCAGGT
>JBIKNV010000312.1:0-4064 GCA_044358475.1 Pirellulales bacterium
CCGGATCGCGGACCACCGCATCGAGCGCCTCGCGGATCGCCTCGTGGCGATAGAGCGTGGGGCCAAACCGCCGCGTCATCGCCACGGCGCCGAGATGCCGGAGGAGCGGCTCGTCGTGCACCCAGTAGAGCGCCGCGTCGTCACCCCCCACGTGCGTGGCGGCGCTCTTGGCCGGCAGCGTGAAGAGGTCGCCCGCCCGCCACGGGATCTCGAGGCCCGCGGGCATGTCGATGCCGCCATCGATGGCCAGCCGTGTCGTGCCCGTGCCCCGCATCACGAAGAAGAGCTGACTTGTGGCGTTGACGTCGGTGACGAGCGCGTGGCCTGAGTGAATCCGGATGAAGTTCGCACACAGTGCCGGCGAGGTGGCCGGCCCCGCGCAGCCGAGCGTCGTGCTCGTGTCGAGCGGCAGGATGCGGGTCGGCCCCTGCTCATGGAGCGTGGCGGCGAAGCGGATACCGGGGATCGGCGCCACGCCCGCATCGGCCAGCGGATTGGAAGCCTGTCGGTAATCGTGAAATCGGGCAGCTACGGTGAGCCGCTCCACGGGGTCGTCATGGGGTCGCATGGGCTGCAGCATGGGATGATTCCTCGGCCGGGGATTGGTGCCGGAAGTATACGGGCACCGGCGAATGCCCTCTGAAACCCGTCTCTCACTCGATCAGGAGCGGCTCAGGCATGAATGTGATCACCGGAATCAGGAGCGCGAAGAGGCCAAGCGTCGTGCGGAGAAGCCCGAGGGGCCGGCCATCCTCGCGGATCGGCGGATGGTCGGTGCCCATCAGCATCACGATCACCACCATGGCGATCCAGTTGTAAAGTCCGAGCACCGCGATCGCCACGACCGCTCCGGCCAGCACGCTGCGGGCCACCCACTTCGACTGTCGGCCAAAGATCGCATAGCTCACATGGCCACCGTCGAGCTGGCTCACCGGAATCATGTTGAGGCCCGTCACGAGCAGCCCCACCCAGCCCGCCATGAAGAGGGCGTTGGGCTCGATGCCCTCCGCGGCGTCGGGCCGCACCGTGGCGAGCATCCAGCGGGCCAGCGGCGAGAGCGCGAAGGGGCTCGAGTCGCTCGGCGTGCCGAGCAGCATCCCCACGGCCATCACCGGCACCGCGATCACAAGGCCGGCGATCGGCCCGGCCAGCGCGATGTCGAAGAGCTGCCGGCGGTTGGCCCGTGAGCCCTCCATGCCGATCACGGCGCCGAGCGTGCCGGTGAGTAGGACCGGTACCGGCAGGAAGAAGGGGAGCGTCGCCGGGATGCGGTGCCACCAGGCCGCGATGAAGTGGCCCGCCTCGTGCGCCGTGAGCACCGCCATCACGGCCACCATGTAGGCCAGACCCCGCGGCCACTGCCCGCGAAGTTGGGCAAACACATCGTCATCAAAGCCCAGGAGCATCGGCTCCCAGCCCACCACGCCGGCGGCAAATGTCGTGAAGCAGGTAAGCAGGTACAGCAACGCTTGCAGTTGCAACCGTCGAATCCATGGGTTCTGCAAGCGAATCCGACCGGTCGCCGACTCCCGGCCTGCCGCAGGATCGGGAAAGAACTGTCGGTCGTTCATGAGTGACTCCGGCTGCATGCGGGGCGAGGATACCGGTTTTTGCCAACCCGCTGGTACACTGCGAACGGGTTCGATTATCACGTCGCGGTCCGCGACGGACCCGGCTTCCAGGAGATTCTTTCGATGCTGCGAGTCGCTTCGCCCGCCGGGATCGGCGTGGCCGCCCCCCTGCTCTGCCTTGTTGTCGGTATGGCGACGGTCGTCGCCGGCCAGCCAGCGGCCCGGGCCGCCGAGCCGACGGTGCTCGGGGTCGTGGCCGTCGATGGCTACGCCGACCTTAAGAAGCAGTTGGGCTGGCTCGGGGGCCAGATCGGCCAGCCGGGGCTGGCAGCGGTCGCGGAGTCGCTCCTGATGGTGGCCACGCAGGGCCGCGGCCTCGCCGGGCTCGACGTCACGCGGCCGCTCGGCGCGGTCGTCACCGTCGCCAACGGAATGCCAATCGTACATGGCTATGTGCCGGTCAAGAATCTCGACAAGCTGCTCGAGTCGCTCCAGGGCACGCTCGGGCCGGCTGACCGCGATGGCGACGCCCGCCGCGTGACGCTGCAAAATGGAATCCCGCTGGAGTTCACGGAGAAAGCCACCGCGAGCGGCGCGTGGGCCGTCACGGCGATCCCGGGCAGTCCCGCCGGTGTCGATGATCCGCTGCCGCTCCTCGAGCAGGTCGTCGGCCCGTTGTCGCTCGGCATCCGACTCTTTCCCAGCGTCATGCCTGAGCCACTGCGGCAGCAGTTGGAGATGATCCTCGAACAAGCCGCCAACTCCGCCGGTGAGCAGGGTCAGCCGATCGATTCCGAGGCGGTTCGCGGATTCGTCACGAATCTTCAAGACACCGAGGCGGTCGCGCTCGGACTGGCCATCGACCCGCCCGGCAAGGAGGTTTTTGTGGAGGCCAGTTCCACGCAGGTCACGGGCTCCGCCGCGGCCGGCACGGTCGCCGCCGCTGCTCAGGGCGCGGTCACGGTCGGCATGCCGCAGACGACCAACGGTGCCAAGCCGGCGCTCCGCGGCCACGTGGCCCAGTCGCTACCGCCCGCACTGAAGGCCGGGCTCACCAAGTCCGTCGACGATGCACTCGACAAGAACGCCGACGACCCGCTCGCGAAGTCGCTCGGCCAAGCCGGCCGCAGCCTGCTCGCGGCGATGCTCGAGGCTGGGGGCCTCGACGCCGCGGTCACGGTCGACACCAGCCATACCACGGCACAATCACCACTTCCCTCTGCGACCCTCGGCGTTCGCATCAAGGATGGCAAGAGTCTCGAGGCGAAGCTCAAGCAACTGCTCGGCGGTGCTGGAGCCATGCCGGCAATGATGAAGGTCGCGTTTGACACCGGCACGGCAGGCGGAGCCACGCTCCACACAATCACGCTCGACCTCGGCGGCACGCCCGCCGAAGAGCAGTTCGGCGAAAAGGTCGACCTCACGCTCGCGGTGGCCCCCGAGTATGCGTTTGTGCTGGCCGGGGGCGATGTGAAGGCCCGGGCGGCAGCGGCCCTGGCCGCCAGCGGCAAGCCCGATCCGTCGGCCCAGCCGATCGCCGGCCTGCAGGCGGCGCTCGATGGCCTGTTTGCGTACGCGGCGGCACTGGGCAAAGGCGACGAGGCCGAGCAGGCGGAGAAGGCCGCGGAGGTGGCTCGCAAAGCGGGCGGCGGCTCTGTCGGACTCACCGTCAAGCCAATCGAGCGGGGCATCGCCACGCGACTGTCGGTCGACGCCGCGGCCCTGCAGGCAGCAGGCGCCATGGCTGCCGCCCAACAGGAAGGGGGCCTGGGAGGCGGCGGAGCCGTGCCGCTGCCGCAGGGCTTCCCGATTCCGCTACCCGTGCGATAACTGTCTTCATGACAGCCCACCACGAAGCCATCCGCCACACGATCGCCGGGGCGAGCGTGCGGCAACTCGCCGAGACGTTCGGCACGCCGCTCTATGTCTACGACGCGGAGATGATCCGCCGCCGCTGCCGTGATCTCGCCGCCTGGGATACGGTGCGGTTCGCTCAGAAAGCCTGCTCGAACCTGGCCGTGCTCAACCTCGTCCGGCAGGAAGGGGTGATGGTCGATGCCGTCAGCACCGGCGAGATCCAGCGGGCCCTCGCCGCCGGCTACTCGCCGCATGCCAGCCGCGAATCGACAGCCGACGGCCTGCCGCCGGTTCATCCCATCGTTTACACGGCCGACATCTTCGACCGCGAGAGTCTCGATGCCGTCGCGCGGCTGGGCATTCACGTCAACTGTGGCTCGTCCGACATGATCGAGCAGTTGGCCGAGCGAGTGCCGGGGGCGGACATCACGCTCCGCGTGAATCCCGGCTTCGGCCACGGCCACAGCCAGAAGACGAATACCGGCGGTGAAGGCTCGAAACATGGCATCTGGCACGAGGAAATCCCCGAGGTGCTCCGCCGCGCCGAGTGGGCCGGCCTCTCCGTGAGCGGGCTCCACATGCATATCGGCAGCGGCACCGACCTCGCGCACCTGGCCGAGGTGGCCGGCGCGCTCG
>JBIKNV010000531.1:0-4042 GCA_044358475.1 Pirellulales bacterium
TACTTATATTGGGTATTATCAAAGAACTTTCAATGTTACCATATTTACCCATCACTTCGTGAAAGCCATAATTATTATCACGGAGTAATTTTTTTAACTGATTTTGAGCATATTCATTTTGTTCTTCGGCTCTCTTTTCACCCATAGGATTTTCAGCAGTCATAATTCCTATTGTATCAATAGATTCTATCATACCACTTATAGAACGAGCAACTCTCGGAAAGGTGGTTTCATTTACATCATGAAATTCATGAAACAATTTTATTCTTGTGGACATACTGAATTATTTTTTTAAGTTGATATATTAGAGCATTTCTGTTATCATTCATCAAATATATATCTGAAACTGAAATCAATTTTATGTTTAAGATTGTTTCTATACATTGGGATAATAGAAAAAGAGATTGGTTAGTTACTACCAATAAATGTAAAATTAAATCCGATAAAAAGAACATTTTAGAGATTTCAGTAGATGGTTTTAGAAAAAATCTATTTATTCATAAAAACATATTTGATTTCTTAACTATTTATTACAAAGCAGAAGAGAATGAGAATAATTATACCAATATAGATTGGGCTGCTTTATCTTTAGATGAATGTATAATTTTTATAGAGAAGGATTCTGATATTAACAAATGCATATCTTATTTTTATAGAACTCTTGAGAAAATTGAAGAAAATGAAGAATTAAAAGGGAATAAACTATATCATTTTTACAATAGAACTCAATTATCTCATGGTTTATTTTATCCATCTTATCCACATAAAGAAAAAAGATTTGGTAAATTCAGATAATTTTATTATTTTTGTTCTGAATTAAATATCAATTGTTTAATTCATTAGTTCTTTGATATGGGGGTGTCATTGGTTTCGATTGGCTTTTGACGCATTAAGAAGCAACCCGTGCTGATACTCGGTGGAGCACGATAATACAACTGAGTAAACTATAAGTGGCAATAACAGCACACATATTTTCAATCTTTATCCAATGGTTGAAAATACCCAGAATCAATACGCAGTAGCGGCTTGATTCCAAGTGATACAATTTGTGGCTATTCTCATTATATCACTTGTCGCCTATAATAGCATATATTGTAAAGGGCTTTCACTTTACAATGAATACTTGAAAGCAAAAGGATTATCGGCTGTCCTTTGCCTAAATAATTCTTATCAATAAAGGACTATGGTTGTAGTGGTCTGGTAACTTGGAAGTCAAGACGGGGGTTCGATTCCCCCCACCTCCACAATTTTATATTTGTGAGTGTATTTTATTATTTGAGGTTTATTATGTTATACTATGAAAAGTTATGTCATCTCTTGTCATATCCAAATCAAAAAAGAGGTGAACATGTTAAAGAGGTTATAGAATTAGTCAAAAATGCTGAACTATTTTTGATTCATCCAAAAAATGAAATTCCATCTTATGATGGAGAGTTTGATATCTTTCATGATCCTGAAGGATATAAAGGTCATTTAGATTCTCCATTCAAAACTATCTGGATTGAAATGGGTGAGTTGAATGGTATAAAGTATAAAGTATCTGTTTCAGATAAGTCCTGTACAAAAAATAATTTTAATCATATTGTAAATTGTTTAGGATTACTCGTACATGAAGTTAGCCCTAAACTATTTAGAATTTGGGCTTTAATGGAAATGTATGATTCATCAGGTAAATCAAAAGTAGATTTAGTATTTATAGAAACTAGTTTGTATAGTGAAATTGCAAAACAATTAATAGAACGAATTAACCAAGAAACTTGGGGATTAGAATCCATAAGAACAAAAGTCCGTATCGGTAGCGGAAGTTCTAAAACTATAAGAAGAATTAAGTCAATTATTCATATAACTGAAAAAAGAAATACGAAAAAGATAGATAGAGAATCAAAAAAGATAATTAATTGGAGTCACGCATGGAATGTAAGAGGTCATTGGAGAAAAATCAATGGAGTTGGTAAAGGTAGAGATGGTGTTGAATTAGTTCTTGGTCACACTTGGGTTAATTCTTACATCAAAGGTAACGGAGAACTAATTAAAAAAACAAGAATAGTTAATGTGTAATTGTATTAAGGAATAAGAGTTATGAATTTTAAAGAAATGTCATGTTATGAATTATTGGAAGTTTTTTCAGAACTTAGATCACACTCATCTTTTGATAGATTAGCACCTACTTGGACTCCAAGAGTTCTTAAAATAAAAGAAATATTAGAAGTATTTGAAATACCATATAGAATTAAGCACTATGTAGTTCCTGGTTTTGAAAATAGATATTTCACAAATTTTTATATTTCTTTCAATCAAGAAAGTGAAGAAGATGGTCTTTTGTTTTTAGCCCATCACGATATAAATAATGAAAGGTCACAAAATGCTCAGGACAATACATCTTCAGTATGTCAATTACTCACTATGATGCGTGATTTGAAAGATAAGCAACTCACAAGACCAATTCATTTTGCTATTGTGGATTCGGAAGAACATGTCAATTTACATTGTTGCGGTAGTCAGGTTTTATCTGAAGATATACATAATGGTGAATTTGGAAAGTTAGAAGTATGTGTAAATCTTGAACTTACTGGTTTAGGAAAACATATATGGGTAAGTGCTTTTGAAAAATTTCCTGATGAATGTGCTAATATCATTGAGAAATTAAACGCAAAGAAAGTTACTACACCATACACAGATGCTTATGTATTATCTATGCATGGCGTACCTGCTATGTGTATTGGTATCTTGGATGATAAAGATATTGATATAGCAACTAAATCTCTCGGTTATCCTGAAATTTGGGCTTTATGTCACAGAATGGAAGATACATACGATAAGATTTCAAAAGAAGATATGTTAGAATTTCAAAATACCCTTATAGGACTTTGTTAATATGAAACATGCTCTGGTTACAGGAGGTTTAGGATTTATCGGTAGTGCTTTCGTTAGACTTTTAACAAGATATGGTGTAAAAGTAACTCTCATAGATAAATACACATATGCTTCTGATGAAACAAGGATTAAAATAGATAGTCCCTATCTTACAATTAAATCTTCAGATATATGTGATGATGAAACCTACCATTCTTTACCAGATGATATAGATTCTATATTTCATTTTGCGGCAGAAACTCATGTGGATAAATCCATTAAACAACCACAAGTTTTTTTGAATACAAATGTAATTGGAACTCAAAAGGTTTTAGATTATGCAAATACTATCGGAGTAAGGATAGTTATCATTTCAACTGATGAAGTCTATGGTTCTGCTCCAGAAGGAATACATTTTAATGAAACTGATATATTAAATCCTAGTTCTCCATATTCAGCATCAAAGTCATCTTCTGATTTGTTGGGAATTGCTTATCACAAAACCTTTGGTACAAAAGTTATTATTACTCGTTGTAGCAATAATTATGGAGAGTATCAGACTATTGAGAAATTAATTCCATTGTCAATCTATAATATGTTAAATAATTTACCTATACATATTTATGGTGATGGTACGCAACAAAGAGATTGGATTCATATTGACGATCATATCAGAGGTATTCTATACGCATTCAATTATGGAAATGATGGTGAAGTGTATAATATAGGAACAGGTATTGAAACTTCAAATTTAGTTTTATTAAATTTACTTGCAAAAGAATTAGGTATAGAACCTAAATTTGAATTTGTCACAGACAGATTAGGTCATGATACTCGTTATGCAATTGATAGCACAAAACTTTCAAGTTTAGGATGGAAATCTCACTACACTTTAGAAGATGGAATAAAAGAGATTGCATATTGGTATAAAAATAATTCCGAATGGCTAGAAAATAACAAAATTAAAAATCAAGAATGGTTAGAGCAACAATATGGAAAATAAATATTCACATAGACCTTTAAAACAACCAAAAATAGATTTCAATGAAGATTCTATAAATCCAATCCTTAAAAAACTCATTGAAAATATGAATAAAGAAGGTTTTATGATTGAAGAAGATGATATTTTGAAGAGATTAGAGGAATACAAAAAGAAAAAAAGACTTTCTTAAAATTGAGTTTTTAGACG
>JBIKNV010000313.1:0-4042 GCA_044358475.1 Pirellulales bacterium
CGGCGGATGCTCGAGAAGCTGATGAGCATCACACCCTGCCATGACTGCCAAGGCGCACGGCTGTCGCGACAGGCACGAGCGGTGCGGATCACGAGCCGCTCTGCTGTCGGTCGTGATCGCCCAGCGTCGGAGGCCCGGGTCAGCACCAGCGACCGGAGGTCGCCACGCCAGGCCGGCCGGGCCCAACGTGGAGCAGAACTGGAGCTTTCACTCGACGCCCTGTGCGCGTTGCCGATCGCCGATGCCCGGGCGTTCCTCGCCGACCTCGCCCTCGACAACACGCAGGCCGTGATCGCCACCGAATTGCTCAAGGAGATTCGCTCACGGCTGGAGTTCCTCGATCAGGTCGGTCTTGGCTACCTGGCTCTCGACCGCAAGGCGCCCACGCTCTCCGGCGGTGAAAGCCAGCGGATCCGTCTGGCCGCCCAGATCGGATCGGGCCTCTCGGGCGTGCTCTACGTGCTCGATGAACCCTCGATCGGTCTCCACGCCCGCGACAACGTGAAGCTCCTGAGGGCACTCGAGCAGCTTCGCGACAAGGGCAACACAGTGGTCGTCGTCGAGCACGACGAGGATACGATCCGCGCTGCCGACTGGGTGGTCGACTTCGGGCCGGGCCCTGGCAAGCGGGGGGGCGAGGTCGTGGCCGCGGGCACGCCCGAGGCGATCATGAAGAGCGCTCGCAGCATCACGGGCAGCTTTTTGGCGGGCCGCGACGCGATCGAGGTGCCCACGCAGCGGCGCAAGCCGAGCGGCTCGTCGCTCACGCTCGCGGGCGTGCGGCACAACAACCTCAACGGAATTGACGTCGAGATCCCGCTGGGCGTCTTCGTCTGCGTGACCGGTGTGTCGGGAAGCGGCAAGAGCTCGCTTGTGGGCGACGTGCTCGAGCCGGAGTTACGACGACGGCTGGGAAGCGAAGCGACCATCCCGGGAGCGTTCGACGCGATCCACGGAGCCGACCAGCTCGACAAAGTGATCGTCATCGACCAGTCGCCAATCGGGCGGACGCCGCGAAGCAATCCGGCCACGTACGTGAAGGTATGGGACGACATCCGCAAGCTGTTCACGATGCTGCCCGACGCGAAGAAGCGGGGCTGGAAGGCAGGCCGCTTCAGCTTCAACGTGGCCGGTGGCCGCTGCGAGGCCTGCGAGGGCAACGGTTCGACGCGTCTCGACATGGACTTTCTCGCCGACATCTGGATGACCTGCGAGGTCTGCGGCGGCACCCGATTCGCGAAGGACACGCTCGAAGTTCGCTGGAAAGGAAAAAACGTCGCGGACCTTCTGACCATGGAGATCGGCGAGGCGCGGGAACTCTTCGCCGACGCCCCCGACATCGCCCGCAAGCTGGAGACGCTCTGCGACGTCGGTCTGGATTATCTCCATCTGGGGCAGCCCTCCCCGACCCTCTCCGGCGGCGAGGCTCAGCGGGTTAAGCTCTCCCGGGAGCTCGCCAAACGGTCGACCGGCAAGACACTCTACATTCTCGACGAGCCGACGACGGGCCTGCACATGGCCGATGTGCGACAGTTGATCACGGTGCTCGAGCGGCTCGTCGACGCCGGCAACACGGTGCTCGTCGTCGAGCACAACCTCGACGTCGTGAAGCGGGCCGACTGGGTGATCGATCTGGGACCGGAAGGGGGCGCCGGTGGCGGCGAGATCGTGACGGCCGGCACACCCGAGCAGGTGGCGAAGGCAAAGGCGTCGCATACCGGCCGGGCACTCGTGCCGGTGCTCGAGGCGGCGAAGGATCGCCTCACGGCCGCGAAGAAGCCGCGGGCAATCCGCCACCGCAAGCCGACCGATGCCGCAGCGATCGAGCAGGACACGCTCGCCGCAATCACAAAGGCCTCCCGCGATCCGGGACCGCCGGCGATCATGGTCCGCGGCGCGGCTCAGCACAATCTCAAGCAGGTCGATGCCGACATCCCCCGTGGAGCGATCACCGTCTGCTGCGGGCCGAGCGGCTCCGGCAAGACGTCGCTCGCCTTCGACACGCTCTACGCCGAGGGCCAACGACGGTACGTCGAGAGCCTCTCCCCCTACGCTCGACAGTTCGTCGGCCAGGTGCCCAAGCCGGTCTTCGAGCGGATCGAGGGGCTCTCCCCGGCAGTCGCCATCGAGCAACGCAACACCGGCAGCACGCCACGCTCGACGGTCGGCACGCTCACGGAGATGTACGACGCCTTCCGGGTGCTGGCTGCCCGTCTGGGGGTGATGCACTGCCCGGACTGTAGCACGCAAGTAGGCGCGCAGAGCGTGGATGAGACCGTCGACCGGCTGCTCGCCCATCCGGTGAACACGCGGTTGCTGCTGCTTGCGCCAACGGAACTCAAGGTGGGTCAGATACCCGAGGCATTCTTCTCCGGCCTGCGGGCGACCGGCTATGTGAGGGTGCGGATCGACGGGGCGACCGTCCACCTCGACGAGAAACCGACGCTTGATCGCAAACGCAAAAGCCGGATCGAGATCGTGGTCGACCGGGTCACGGCCAATCCTGCCGAGCGGAGCCGGCTCGCCCAGAGCGTCGAGGCGGCCTTTGCCGCCGGCGGGGGCACGATGCTCGTCGCGCGGGCGGTCGAGGGGGCCGACGAGCCCGACTGGCCGGTCGAGGTGCTCAGCCGCTCACTTGCCTGCCCCTCGTGCGGCCGCGGCTTCAAACCGCTCGAGCCACGGCAGTTCTCGTTCAACAGCCCGCTCGGCTGGTGCACCAGTTGCGACGGCCTCGGCACCCGCACCGGCGTGGAGCACGCGGCGCTGATCCGTGACCCGTCGAAATCACTCGGCGACGGAGCCCTCGATCTCTGGCCATCGCTGTCTGCGCCGATGGGCCGCGTGATGCTCGAGGCCCTCTGCCAGGCGACCGGTCTGCCGGACGACGTGCCGCTGGCGGATCTCTCCGGTCTGCAGCAGCGGGTGCTCTTCGAGGGCACCGGTGAGAAGTGGATCGACGTCAAAAGGCCCTTGCAGCCGTCAGGCCCCCCGGCTTGTGCCGGGGGCTTTGTGGACACCCCAGCCGCGTCCCCACAAAGCCCGGAGCGCAAGCGACGGGGCTCCGCGGCCGTGACCAGCAACGACGTCTGGTTCTCCTTCCAGTTCAAGGGGCTGGAGGCTGCCTGTGAGGAGGCGGCGCGGCTGGTCGTCGGCCTGCGGGGCAAGGTCGATGCCGTGATGGGTGAAGTGCCGTGCAGCGAATGCGGCGGCAGCCGACTGGCCGACGTTGCCAGCGCCGTCACCCTCTGGGGCCGCACGCTCGATGTCTGGTGCCGGATGCCGCTTGGCCGGCTCCAGCAGGAGTTGGCGAGCGTGACGATCGGCGAGGCCGAGAAGAAGATCGCCGGCGACCTCCTCCGTGAACTGAAGTCACGAGTGAATTTTCTCGTCGACGTCGGCCTCGACTACCTCGACATGGCCCGGCCGGCCGGCAGCCTCTCTGGTGGTGAGATGCAACGGATCCGGCTGGCGGCCCAGGTTGGCAGCGGCCTCACCGGCGTGCTCTATGTACTCGATGAGCCGACGATCGGCTTGCACCCGCGCGACACCCATCGGCTCATCACCGCGCTCGGCAAGCTTCGCGATCTCGGCAACACGCTCGTGGTGGTGGAGCACGACCGCGATGTCGTGAATGCGGCTGATCATGCCCTCGACTTCGGCCCCGGCAGCGGTCGCGAGGGGGGCCATATCGTCGCCAAGGCGGCCCCCGCACAACTCGAGTCCCTGCAGCCGAGCGTGACGGGCTCCTACCTCACGAAACGGCGGGCGTGCGATGCCGTGCTCGCACGAAAGCGGGAGCAGGGCCGTCGCGAGCCGCAGCATTGGCTCGAGATTCGCGGCATCCGCCACCGCACGCTCAAGGGGATCGATGCCAAGATTCCGCTCGGCGTGCTGGCCGCCGTCACCGGTCCGAGCGGTTCGGGGAAAACGTCGCTGGTGCTCGAGGTGCTCTGGCGGGCGCTGGCCCGGCGGCTGCATGCGGCGCGGGAACAGCCGGGCAAGCACGACTCGCTCCGCGGGCTCGACGGCATCGACAAGGTGA
>JBIKNV010000314.1:0-4030 GCA_044358475.1 Pirellulales bacterium
AAAGAAACACCGGCGCCGCTGTCTCGAGCTTCCGTTCGAGAAACACTCCACCGAAAAACGGCACAAAGAACCGCCGCACGAATGCGTCGGAGAAGCCACGGGCCGCCAGTTCCTCGCGGGTCGTCACCTCCTGCGGCGTTGCAGGAGCATCCGGATCCAGGCCGCCAGACTTGAAGCGACGAATCACCTCGCCCCGCAGTCGCGCCGTGCGCAGCCCATCGGCGATCCCCACGCTGCCATCGAGCACCGAGCCGAGCGCCGCCAACGGCCGCCGCCAGGGATCGCTCACCCGCCGCAGCCGCCCCTGCTCCGCCACAAGTGCCCCCGGCTCGAAGCAGCCGAGCTCGAGGGCAGCCAGATCAAGCTGCCGCCGTCCCTCCGGGTAGGCGTCGTTGTAGACCTGAAAGCCGCGATCGATCCGAAACCCGTTGACCTCATCCGTCGCTACCCGTCCCCCAATCCGATCGGCCGCCTCGAGCACCAGCACTCGCCGCCCAGCCCGCACCATCTCCCGCGCACAGGCCAACCCCGCCAACCCCGCCCCAATGATGATCGCGTCGTGTTGCATCAAACGAGATAGATATTGCGTGAGGCCATTACGGGAATCAATCCACCGCCGGAAGACAACACTCACCCTCGATGCTGAGCGACGGAATCGGCGAAAGCGTGTTTTGCTGCCCTCCGCTCTAGCCGGTTATAGATCCGTGAGGGGCTGCCCATGCCCCGCGAGCCGGCGTTGGCAGCAAGCGCAGGCATGGATGCCGAAGCGTAGCTGGCATCGAGTGAGCGAAGCCCAGGATGGGCGCAGCGAACGTCCGGCGACGGGGCATGGGCAGCCCCGAACCGTCGCCGGCGACAATGCGTGTTGGTTTACCTGAATCATCGACCAGCGGCTCACAGTGGCCGCACCACCGACTGGCTCCGCCAATAGTCGAAGAGCGTCTCGATAGAGTTCACACCCCCGCCCACGCCGCTCTTGTTCACACCTCCGTAGGGCACGCCCCGCGGAAACAGGTTGTGGGCGTTGATCCAGCTGTTGCCTGCCACCATCGACTCGGCCACCCGGGCCGCCCGGCCAAGGTCGCTCGTCCAGACGCTGTTGGCAAGGCCGTAGTCCGTGTCATTGGCCATGGCTACGGCCTGATCCTCGTTGTCGAACGTGGCGACGTAGGCGACCGGTCCAAAGATCTCCTCGCGGGCTGCGATATTGTCGAGCGACCCGGCCAGGAGCGCCGGCTTCACATAGAAGCCCTCTTTGCCGGGCACGTCGGCGGGGCCACCAGGCAGCACGGCCTCAGCCCCTTCCTTCTGCCCCTTTTCGAGATAGGAGAGCACCCGGGCCCGCTGCTTGGCGTTGACCACGGGCCCCATCATCGTGCCACCGGCCAACTGGTAGCCGACTTTCACATCCTGGAGCCGTGACCGGCACTCGTCGATGAACTGCTTCGAGATGCGCTTGTGAACGAGCCACCGGGTGGCATCGCAGCAGACCTGCCCGCTATGAAACGTGATCGCGCCCACGAGCTTGGCAGCGGTATCGGCAACATCGACATCGTCGAACACGACGGCTGCCCCCTTGCCACCGAGTTCGAGCTTGACCGGCACGAGGTTGCGGCCGCAGGCCTCACCGACGAGTCTGCCCACCTCGGGCGAGCCGGTGAAGCTCATCCGCCGGATGCCGGGGTGGCCCGACAGGGCGGCGCCGGCCACGGCGCCGGTGCCGAGCACCACGTTGATCACGCCGTCGGGGATGCCCACCTCACGAGCCAGACGGGCGAGATAGATCGCCGAGAGGGGCGTGTCTTCGGCAGGCTTGATGACGGTGGTGTTGCCGGCCGCCAGCGCCGGCGAAATGCCCCAGCCAATCAGTAGAAAGGGAAAGTTCCAGGGGAAGATGAAGCCGCAGGCGCCCCACGGGTGCCGCACCGTCCAGGCCTCGTGATTGGAAACCGCGAGCACATTTCGCCGCTGCACGTGGCAGGCCATGTCGGAGAAGTAGCGGAGCGTGTCGATGAAGTTCTGCACGTCTCCCTCGGCGTGGGCGAGGAGTTTCCCCGCGTCGAGCGCCTCGATCTGCCCGATGATCTTCTTGTGCTTCTCGATGGCGTCGGCGAGTCGCTGGAGGTGAACGCCCCGCTCATTCGGCGGCATGGTCGCCCAGCCGCTCTTCCGAAATGCCTCATTGGCGGCCTGCACGGCGCGGTCGACATCGCCGGCCGAGAGGCAGTGAAAGTCCGCGATCGCTTCGCCGCTCCCGGGATCGAGCGTCTTCATCGTGCCACCAGAACCGGCGACATCTTTGCCACCAATCACACTCATCAGCGGCCCACCGGTCAAAAACGCTTCGACTTCCGGCAACAACCCAGACGGGGCAGCAACAGTGGCCATGATGAAATTCTCCAAGGCAGGGGGCGGAAAAGTTGTTTTTACGAAAGCGTAGTGTCCCCTCGCGGCAGTACTTTCTGCAAGCGTGAGGAGTGGGAAACAGTGGCAGGCTTCGGCCTGTCGGGAATGAAGCTCGGGGTTGCCCGTACCGGGAGAGCCGGCCTTGAGGGCAAGCGGAGGCAGGATGCCGAGAGCGCAGCCATCAGGGAGTGAGTGAAGGGCAGGATGCCCGAAGCGAACGTCCGGCGACCCGGTACGGGTAACCCCGAGCCGCGCACCACACGGCGACATTACGCTTCCCCAGCCAGCACCCGAACGACCCATCGCGCCGCCGCCAGGCCGCTCGACGCCGCACCTTCCACCTTGGCACCACCAAACGCATCACCACAGCAGACGATCGGCGGCTGCGTGCTCGCCGCCACGAGCGGCTCCGCAACGGCTGTCTTCGCTTGGGCAAACTTCCAGCGGTGGAGCGACCGTTCGACCACGGCGGTCGCAAGAGGCCCGTCGATCCACGGGGCCGCGGCCTCGAGCAACAATTCCGTCACCGCGCCTGGCGGCGTCTCGAAGTGCTCCCGACTAAAGGCTGCCGTGGCGTGGACGGTGAGCGATGGCACGGGTGAGATACCCTTCTGCTGATTGTCGGCCAGCCAGGCGATGGGGCCATTGGCTGGCCCCTCGGCCTCGAACTGGATGCCGCCAGGAGATGGTACGAGGCTCTGCCGATCGAGCACGAGCATGAGCGTGAAGCAGGGATCGTAGTCGATCGCGCGAAGGGTCTGCAGGGCATCGGGATCGATCGCGTTCGGCATCATGCCTCCGGCTGCCATGAGGTCGAGCGACTGCGGTACCGGTGACGAAACAATCACTGCAGCGGCGCGAAGCCTGCTGCCATCGTCAAGGCTGACCATGACGTCGACTCCTTCGACTCCTAACGACGACACCTTCGCGTCCGTACGAATTTCGCCGCGGGCAGGATCGAGTCCTGCGGCGAGGTGCTTCGGCAGGCTGGTCATGCCGGGCGTGCCCCGCCAGCGCGGATGGCCGTCGCCGGGTGGCAGCATGCCGCTTCCGTTCGCAGTGGCCCGCGTGAAGCCGTCGCACCATTCGACGACCGCACCCGCGTCGTGGGCCTCGCGGACAAGCGTGCCGAAGGCGCGGCCGCGGACCGTGAAAAACTGCGCGCCGTGGTCGCACACCGCGGCGCCGAGTCGCCGCGTGGCCATGCGGCCTCCCAGACCGCGACCTTTTTCCAGCACGACCACCCGCACTCCGGAGGCCACCAATTCCCGGGCGGCGACAAGGCCGGCGATCCCGGCCCCTACGATCACGACGTCGGTGTCACGGCCACCAGGCATCGTGGCGTTCATCTCGCTGCTCCCCGAGCCTGGCTTTTGGGGAGGGCCCGCGTCGCCCCCGTCGAGATGCCGCCATCGACGAGCAGCGTCTGGCCGGTGATGTAGCCGCTGGCGTCTGATGCCAGAAACACGACGGCGCCGTCGAGGTCATCGGCCCTCCCAGGCCGCCGCAGCGGAATCCGGTCGACCAGATAGGCCAGCCACTCTTCATCTCGATACAGCACGTCGTTTTGCGCCGTGCGAAACCAGCCAGGAGCCAGACAGTTGACCGTGATGCCGTGCGGCCC
>JBIKNV010000315.1:0-4023 GCA_044358475.1 Pirellulales bacterium
GAGCCGATCGGCAAGGTCGACAAGCAACTGGCCGAGGAGATCGTGGAGGGCTTCAAGCCGGTCGTGTTCGTCGTCAACAAGTGGGACTTGTACGCCGGCGACGTGGAGCGGAACGAGTGGACGACCTACCTTCGCGACACCTTCCGCACGATGCCATGGGCGCCGGTGCGGTTCGTGACGGCGACCTCGGGCCGCAACGTAAAGGCGGTCGTCGACGTCGCGCAGCGGCTGTTTCGGCAGAGCCGCGAGCGGGTCACGACAGGGCGGCTCAACACGATCGTGCAGGAGGCCGTCGAGACCAACCCGCCGCCGACCGATGCCCGACACCGGCGAGTGCGAATCTACTACGCAACGCAGGCCGAGACGGCCCCCCCCACGATCGTGCTGTCGACCAGCGCGCCCAAGAGCGTGGCGGAGCCGTACCGTCGCTACCTGCTCAACGTGCTCCGGCAGCACACCCCCTTCCGCGAGGTGCCAATCCGGCTGCTCGTCCGCGGCCGGTCTGCGAGTGAAAAGTAGGCCCGGCCCGGGTTGTGGATGGCGAGGGTTTCGTGAAGCCAGCCGCCAGGCGCAAGCCGGCGGGATGACGCACCAGCCGGACCTGCTACAGCCACAGGGCTTGCGCCCTGTGCTGGGTGGAGGAGGGCCCTGCCCGCCTGGAGGGCGGGCTTACGAGAGCGACCGGATGGTCGCCAAGAAACCCGAGGCCAGGATGGCGAGGGTTTCGTAAAGCAAGCCGCAAGCCGGCGGGATGACGCGCCAGCCAACGCCGCTACAGCCCCCGGGCTCGCGCCCGGGGCTGGGTGGAGCGCTGCGAACCACCGCGTCAGCCCGCACCGCCTGGCGATTGGCGATTGGCAGCCCAAAAGGCTATTCTCTGGTCACCTCTGCCCCGCCGGGCAGCCTCTTTCTGGACCTCCCATCGCATCTCGGCACTGCCGCCCCAGGAGACGTTTCATGTCCACTCCGTCCCGTCCCTCCGCCCTTCTTTCACGTCGTGAGGCCGTCAAGGCTGCCGGTATTGCCGGGACTGTCCTCGCCGCAATGCCCGCCGTCCACGGGCAGACTCCGTCCACCGACGTGATTCGCGTGGGCCTGATCGGTGCCGGCGGTCGCGGCACCGGCGCCCTCCAGCAAGCGCTCTCCGTGCCAGGATCGAACGTGAAGGTGACAGCGATCGCCGATGCGTTCAGCGACCGCATCAACGCGGCGCTCAAGGCCGTGGAAAAGATGGAAGGCAAGGTGGAGGTGCCCGAAGAGCGGCGCTTCTCGGGACTCGATGCCTACAAGCAGGTGCTCGACCACTGTGATCTGGTGATCCTCGCCACGCCCCCCGGCTTCCGCCCGTTTCATTTCGAGGCGGCCATCAACGCGGGCAAGCATGTGTTCATGGAGAAGCCCGTCTGCGTCGACAGCTTCGGCGCCCAGGTCTGCCTCGCCGCCGCCAAACTGGCTGACGAGAAGAAACTCAAGGTGGTCGTCGGGCTGCAGCGTCGCTATGAGAACCGCTACCGCGAGACGATTGCCCGCATCCGTGAGGGCGTCGCCGGCGACATCATCGGCGGACAGGTCTACTGGAACGGCAGCGGCATCTGGTATCGCGATCGCAAGCCCGAGATGACGGAGACGGAGTTTCAGGTTCACAACTGGTACCACTTCAACTGGCTCTGCGGCGACCACATCTGCGAACAGCACGTCCACAACATCGACGTCGCCAACTGGGTGCTCGACGCGATCCCCGAGTCGGCCTACGGCGTCGGGGGCAAGCTGAACCGTGTGCCCGGCAAGCCGAGCGAGATCTACGACCATCACGCCGTGAACTTCAGTTATCCCAACGGCGTGCGGATCGCGAGCCAGTGTCGCCAGTATCCAGGCGGTGAAAACCGGGTGAACGAAGAGTTTCAGGGCACGAAGGGCTTTGTGAAGATCGGTGAGATCACCGACTACGCCGGCAAGGTGCTCTGGAAGTTCGAGGGGCCCAATCCCAACCCGTACCAGGTCGAGCACGACGAACTGCATGCGGCGATCCGCGATGGGCGGCAGCTGAACAACGCCGTCTACGGCACACACGCCAGTTTCGCGGCGGTGCTCGGTCGACTGGCCACCTATTCCGGCAAGCCCTGGAAGTTCGACGAGGCGATCAAAATGGCCTACCGGACGATGCCCGACAATCTGACCTGGGAGACACCGGCGCCGGTGCAACCCGACAAGGACGGCAACTATCCGCTGCCCATGGCGGCGACGTTCAAGCTGCCCGATCCGAAGCCGGCTTCTGCCTGAGGCGGCCATGATCGTTGGCGTTCCCAAGGAGACGAAGCGAGACGAATACCGGGTGGCGATGCTGCCGGTGGGCGCGGAGGAACTGGTTCGGTCCGGGCATCAGGTGCTCGTCCAGCGGACAGCCGGCAGTGGTTCGGGCCTCCTCGACGACGACTATGCCGCCTGCGGGGCGACGCTTGTCGACTCCGCCGAGGAGGTCTTCGCCGCGGCCGACATGATCGTGAAGGTGAAGGAGCCGCAGCCGCCGGAACTGTCGCTCATCCGGCCGCGGCAGGTGGTGTTCACATACTTTCACTTTGCTGCCAGCCGAGAGCTCACCGAGGGCTTCTTGAGGACGGGTGCTACGGCCGTCGCCTACGAAACCCTCCGCGATGACCGCGGCCGTCTCCCGCTGCTCATTCCGATGAGCGAGGTGGCCGGCCGGATGAGCATCCAGGAGGGGGCCAAGTATCTCGAGAAGCCACACATGGGCCGAGGCATCCTGCTCGGCGGCGTGCCGGGCGTGGCCCCCGCGAATGTGCTCGTGCTCGGAGCCGGCGCGGTCGGCGCCAACGCCGCCAAGGTGGCCGCGGGGTTTGGGGCCAATATCGCCCTGCTCGATACGAATCTCGAGCGACTCCGGTATCTCGACGATGTCACGCCGCCCAACATCGACTGCCTCTATTCCGACCGGCATGCGATCCGGGAGCGGCTTGGCTGGGCCGATCTCGTGATCGGCAGCGTGCTGATTCCCGGGGCCCGGACCCCACACCTCGTCATGCGAGACGACCTCAGGCTCATGAAGCCGGGCGCCGTGATCATCGACGTCGCGATCGACCAAGGAGGCTGCGTGGCCACGAGCCGACCGACCACGCACGCCGAGCCGACGTTCGTGGTTGACGACATCGTGCACTATTGCGTGACGAACATGCCGGGGGCCGTTGGCCGCACGAGCACCTACGCCCTGTGCAATGCCACGCTGCCATTCGTTCTCCGACTGGCGGGGGCACGGAACATCGAGGCAGCGGCCGAGGAGAGCGCCGCGATCCGCTCGGCGGTCAACGTGCTGGATGGACGTCTCGTCTGCCGGGCCGTGGCCGATGCCTTCGGGATGAGCATATGAGTGTGCCCGCGTCGGTGCAGTGGGTCGGCGGGGTCGACGGCCATGTCGAGTTGATCGATCAGACGCTGCTCCCGGCCCGTCTCGAGCGGCTGGCCTGTCGCGACGTCGACACCGTGATCGAGGCGATCACGAGCCTGAGGGTGCGGGGTGCGCCGGCGATCGGCATCGTGGGGGGCTATGGAGTCGTGGTGGCTGCCGACGAGGCCCGCCGGAGCCATCTCACGGCCGAGGCCGCCCGGGCGCATGTGCTGGCGCGGGCTGAATCACTCGCTTCGGCCCGGCCAACCGCGGTGAATCTCCGGTGGGCCGTCGAGCGGGTGCTGCGAACGATCGAGGGGCTACCGGAAGCCACTCCGGCCGTGAGCCTCGGGGAAGCCCTGCTCGCCGAGGCGCTGGCGATCCACGACGAGGATCGCCACCTGTGCGAGGCGATCGGACGGCATGGTGCGGCCGTCCTGCCGGCGGGCGGCGTGCTCACGCACTGCAACACCGGCGGACTGGCCACCGGTGGCGTTGGCACGGCCCTCGCCGTGATCACCACGGCATGGGAGCAGGGGCGCCGCTTCGAGGTGTTTGCCGACGAGACACGGCCGCTGCTGCAGGGCGCTCGACTGACAGCGTGGGAATTGGTGCAGCGGGGG
>JBIKNV010000316.1:0-4020 GCA_044358475.1 Pirellulales bacterium
AGGCGCGAGCCCGTACCCTAGGAAGCCGCCAGGCGCGAGCCCGTACCCTAGGAAGCCGCCAGGCGCGAGCCCGTACCCTAGGAAGCCGCCAGGCGCGAGCCCGTACCCTAGGAAGCCGCCAGGCGCGAGCCGGCGGGATGGCATGTGGGGCGGCGTCGGTCTTGCTGCTGGCCCCCGGGCTCGCGCCCGGGGCTTTCTGGTATCCTTTGCGAACGCTTGTTGAGAAGTGCTCACGCCAATCACGGAGATGATCATGAAGGACTCACGTCGCGGTTTTTTGACATCCTGTAGCGCGGCAGCCGTCGCCTCGGGATTCGTCCCCTACGTCTTCTCACAGCCGCGGACCCTCGCCGACGAGACGCAGTCAAAGAATGACCGCGTCGCCCTGGGTCTCATCGGCTCCGGCAGCATCGCCAACGCCAACATCGGTGCCGCCAAGGAGTGGATCGATATCGTGGCGATCGCCGACGTCGACGCCGGCCGCGCTGCCGACTTCAACGCCAAGCACGCCGGCGGCAAGGCTGATGTGTACGACGACTACCGCCGGATCCTGGAGCGGAAAGATGTCGACGTGATCCACGTCGCCACGCCGGATCATTGGCATACGAAGCCCGTCATCGAGGCGATGCTGGCCGGCAAGGATATCTACTGCGAAAAGCCGCTGACGCTCACGATCGACGAGGGCAAGCTGATCCGCAAGGTGCAAAAGGAGACCGGTCGAGTCGTGCAGGTGGGCACCCAGCAACGCAGTACGTTCAATCTGTTCGTGAAGGCGATGGCGTTGGTCGCCGAAGGGCGGCTCGGGCGGATCAACAAGGTGCAGGCGGCAATCGGTCCGGCTCCATCGAGTCCGGCGATTCCCACGGCCGCGGTGCCGCAGGGGCTCGATTGGAACCGCTGGCTTGGTCCGGCTCCGTCGGTCGACTACCGGTTTTTCCAGGGGCCGGCCGAGAAGGACAAGGACGGCAAGGACAAACTGCCCCAGGCGAACACCAACTGCCACTACGAGTTTCGCTGGTGGTACGAGTATTCCGGCGGCAAGCTCACCGACTGGGGTGCGCATCATGTCGATATGGCCGCCTGGGCGCTCGCGCTCAATGGTCAGCCGCTCAGGCCGCTGTCGGTCGGGGGCATGGCCAAGCATCCGGTCGAATTCAAGGATGGGATCCCCGTTGAGAAGGACCGCTATAACACGGCGACCGAGTTTCTCTTCACGGTCGAGTTTCCCGGTGGCACGCAGATGGTGATCCGCCATGACACCGACAACGGCGTGCTGATCGAAGGGGACAAGGGACGCATCTTCGTGAGTCGCGGCAAACTTTCTGGCGAGCCCGTCGATGCCCTGAAGGACGACCCGCTGCCGGAAGACGCCATCGCCAAGGTCTACAAGAACCTGCCGATGGAGCACAACGAGCGGAAAGGCCACTGGGCCAACTTCCTGCACTGTGCGAAGACCCGCAAGGAGCCGATCTCCGACGTCCACACCCATATGGAGGCGCTCAACATTTGCCACCTGGCGGGGATTAGCGCACGGCTGGGGCGCACGGTGAAGTGGGATGCCGCCGCCGAGCAGATCGTGGGCGACGAGCAGGCCAATACCATGCTGGCCCGGCCCTACCGCAAGGGATTCGAGATCGAGATGGGCTGACCCCACTGGCGGATCGCCTCGTAGGCCACGATCGCGGCGGAGTTCGCAAGATTGAGACTGCGGACCTCGGGCCGGGCGGGGATCGAGAGCACCTGTTCACGGTGGGCCTCGAGGAGGCTGCGGGGGAGCCCCTCCGACTCGCTGCCAAACACGAGCACGTCGCCCCGCTGGTAGGCCACGTCGGTGTAGGTGCGGGCTCCACCCACCTCGAGAAACCAGGTGGGTCGCCGGCCCGCCTCGGCCAGACGGGATACGAGGTCGCCCCAGGAATCAGCCACCTCCCACTCGAGGTGTTCCCAATAGTCGAGGCCGGCGCGGCGGAGGTAATAGTCGTTGAGTTTGAAGCCGAGCGGTCGCACCAGCCACAGCTTCGCGCCGATCGCCACGCAGGTTCGCCCGACGTTCCCGGCATTGGGTGGGATCTCCGGTTCATGGAGCACGATGTGGAGGAGCGGGTCGTAACGCACAGGTCTATCCCCGGCCGTGGGCCGGTCTGCTATCTTTCTTTGAGGAAAACGCAACATTAGGAGACGGTCGATTGCTCGAGATCAAGCGCAACCCCACGCGGCCCGTCAAGATCGGCAGCATCACGATCGGCGCTGGCCATCCGATCGCGCCGCAGAGTATGACGGCCACGCATACACAGGACGTCGCGGCCACGCTCGCGCAGGTCGAGGATCTGCACCGGGCCGGCGCGGGCATGGTGCGGATCGCCGTCGACAGCAAGAAAGACGCCGCCGCCCTGCCGGCGATCCGGGCAGGCACTGCGGCCAACCTCGCCATCGACCTCCAGGAAAACTACCGGCTCGCCTCGGAGGTGGCCCCGCACGTCGACAAACTGCGGTACAACCCCGGCCACCTCTACCACCATGAGCCGACGAAGCCTTGGCAGGAGAAGGTGAAGTTCATCGCCGACGTGGCGGCCGCGAACGACTGCGCCCTGCGGGTGGGCGTGAACTGCGGGAGCGTCGATCCGGCGAAGAAGGAGCAATTCGCCGAAGACGATTCGCTCGGGCCGATGCTGGCGAGTGCGTTTGAACACTGTGACTTGCTCGATTCGCTCGGCTTCACCCGCTATGTCGTGTCGCTCAAGGATTCTGATCCTCAGAAGGTGATCGAGGTGAACCGTCGGTTTGCCGAGCAACGGCCCGATGTGCCGATCCACCTGGGCGTGACCGAGGCGGGCATGCCTCCCGACGGCATCATCAAGACGCGGATCGCCTTCGAGCAGCTGATCTCGCGGGGCATCGGCGACACGGTCCGCGTGTCGCTCACCGTGCCCAACGCCGACAAGCCGCAGGAGATCGCCGCCGCCAATGCGATCTTGGCCGACATCGCGGCGGGGCGGGTGCGGAGCGTGGTCGACTACGGCCTTGCGTCGCTCAATATCATCTCCTGCCCGAGCTGCTCCCGTGTGGAAAACGAGGCCTTCATCGAGCTGGCCAAGCAGGTCAAGGAGATGACGGCCTACGCCAGAGAGCATGCCATCACGATCGCCGTGATGGGCTGCCGCGTGAACGGCCCGGGCGAAACTGACGACGCCGACCTCGGTCTTTGGTGTGGCCCGACGCATGTGAACCTGAAGAAGAAGAGCGCGGAACTCGGCGCCTATCCCTATGACGCGATCCTGCCGAAACTCCGCGAGGAGCTCGACCGGCTGATCGCCGCCCGCTCCTGACTGCGTTTCCTGACAGAGGGCCCACTCCATGCAGTCGCTCCAGATCGTCACCCCCGAATCATCAGGCTCCTGCGCGGCGGGCACGACGGTGATGCCGGCCCCGCAGCCTGTCGATCCGGCCACCTGCCGGGGCACGTTTGCGATGGTGAGCCTCGGCTGCCCCAAAAACCTCGTCGACACCGAGCGGATGCTCGGCCTCTTGCGCGACGACGGCTGGCAGCTCGTGGGGGAGCCGCAGGGCTCCGATCTTGTGATCGTCAACACCTGCGCATTCATCGACGCCTCGCGAGAGGAGTCGTATGCGGCGATCCACGAGATGCTCGACCTCAAGAAGACGGGGGGCACTCGGGGCGTGATCGTGGCCGGCTGCCTGGCCGAGCGGCAGAAGGAAAAACTCCTCGACGAACTGCCCGACGTGGATGCGGTGATCGGCGTGTTCTCCCGCGATGAGGTGGCCCGGTCGGCCGAGCGGCTGATCGGCCGACTCGGCGAGCAGCGGAGCATTTTCAAGCCGGCGCCCGCCCGGGCCCTCGATGACTCGGGGCGGATGCGGGTGACGCCGCGGCACATGGCCTACCTCAAGATCTCGGAGGGCTGCGACCGCACCTGCACGTTTTGCGCGATCCCGAAGATGCGGGGCAAGCACGCCACCAAGCCGATCGAAGAGGTGGTCCGTGAGGCCCGTGAACTTGCC
>JBIKNV010000317.1:0-4006 GCA_044358475.1 Pirellulales bacterium
CCTGGCCACCACGGCTCGAGCAGGAAACACCAGGCCACTCCGCCCACGGCGGCCGCGGCAGGCACGAGGCACCGCACCGGCGTCGTCCAGGTGGCTGCCCAGTGCCGCGCGGTCTTCCACGCCATGGCCGCCGCGGCCACCAGCAGCAGCGTCGCCACCGCGCGGTTGCCAATCGTGGGATCGATGCGGCGGCCCACCCGCAACGCCAATCCTTGAACAGCCGCGCCGTCCATCGGTGCATCGATCACCGCATAGAGCGCGGCGTTCCCAACGCTGTCGACATCGAAATCCGGTACCCAGGGTTTCTCGGCCGTGAGGAGCTCGCCCCGGCTGCGGAGGGCCAGAAATTCCTCGAGCCGGAGACGATCCGGCCCGCTGGCGGTCTCGAGGGCTTGTTTGAAGTCGGGTGCCAGACGATCGAAGGCGGCGGACCGCTCGGACCGATAGGCGTCTTCAGCCACGACACGAGCCGAATCGGCCACTCGCAACACCTCGCCTTCCGGCGTCCGCACCGTCCAGAGCATCCGCATGCACGGCAGACCATCGAGGACGGGGGCTCCGATCTCGAACGGCTTTCCGTCACCCGCCTGCGATCCCATGTCTCCCGCGAACACGGCGAGCACCGACCGCGGCCACCGCGTGGTCAGCAAGGGAATCTCCCAGGTGCCGTCGTCGCGAGGCACGGCATTGGCGGGACGACCGTCGACGAGCGTCTCAAACAGCCGTAGGCCGGCCGGAAGTGACAGTCGCAGCAGCGGTCGGCCCGTCACGACGTCGAACCGCACGCTTCCCCAGCAGCGCCCCCGCTGATCGAGCACCAGCGACACATCGGCGAGTTCGACCCGCTCGCGGCGTTGCTCGGCCGCGGTGGCGGCGGCGGCATCGAGTTCTTCGGCAGTCGGCTCGACGGCGACGGTCGCGGGGAGCGCGTCGATCACATCGCCGCGTTCGTAGTAGATGGCCAGTTCACCGCCAAGCAGATCCGTCGCACCGCTGATCACGCGATCGCCCGCCACGATCCCGCCGCTCTCCTCGCCAATCGCCTCCGTGAAGATCGGCACGGCCGCCACACCGCGGCCGTCGCGACTTGTCCAGGCCACCGCCAGCGGCACCGTGCCGGCGATGTCGGCCCGCATCACGGCCACCGTGCCGCGATTGGAGGCTCGTCCTTCGACGCGGGCCTCCGCCTCCAGGCGAAACCGTCCTGTCCGGGCCTGTTGCACCACGAGACGCACTTGGTTCGCACTCACCCGAGACCAGCAGATGTCGATCGGACGAGCCGTCTCCGTGTCGCCATCGGCGAACCGCTCGACAAAGACATTGACACGGTCGATTTCGGCGTCGACGGGTACGTCGATCGTGGTCTCGGCCAGCGGCGTGTCAGTGGCATCGATGCGGGCCTGCAGTTCCATGCCGATCTGTTCGGCGCTGAACTCCAGGGCCAATCGCTGTGTGGCCCGGATATCGGGCTGCCGGCGACGGACGGTGATGGTGCCGCTCGCGGATGATCGGGAGATGGGGGGTTCGCCAGGCAAGCGTCTGCAGCGATGATTCGATATCGCGTTGGGCGGCCGTCGCGTTGTCGGGGAGCCGCACATCGACGGTCAGGTTGCCGGCGGGCACGAGTTGGGTCAGGCGGGAATCGACGCCGACGTCTTCGATCCAGGCGGCCGGGATCCCAAAGACTCCGACCGGATCGAAGAGTGGCATCCGAAACGTCAGCCGCACCGTGAACCCGCCGGCCCGCGGCTCAGTCCGCTCCACGAGATACCGGGTGCCTCCGAGCGGAACGACGCGCACGGCCTCTTCCTGGCTCGGCTCCAGTTGCCAGCTCACATCGGTCGGAAGGCTGGCAGTGCCAGGATCAACTCGCACGATAAACGACCGCACGATCTCGTTGGGCCGGTTGACGGAAAACGTGGCGCTGAGACGACAGGCATCGACATCCCAGATGAGGTCGTTGCGGCTCTCGGCCGACCGCACCGTGCCGGCCAGTTGCAGCCGCGGATCGACCGGTCGCACCACCCGCACGACAGCGGCTCGCGAGATGTCAAACCGGCCCAATGCCCGCGATTCGCCTGCCACGGTGGGGGCCGGGAGGAATGGACCGCCAGACAGGCTCTGCTCACAGTCCGCCACCACGGCCGAAGAATCAGAGAGCAGGAGCATCGATCGGGGAGCCACGGGCACCGCGATCGTCAGCAGTTCGACCTGACCACGGCGCACGCGGCCCGGTTCGATGCTGCATTCGACCCGATGGCGGCCGGGATCAACGAGCTGAATTCGAGCGACAGTCCCATCGCCTCCGATCGGAACGGGCCGCCCATCGACCGTCGCATCCAGCACGCGGCCTCCCGCCACGTGCTGATCGGCGACGAGCGTGGAGCCGGCATCGGCATCGACATCGACCACCATGCGCCAGGCTGTCGGATCGCCGGCGGCGGTGGCTCCGGGATCGGTCACCGAGCAGGCCACCACCCGCGCTTCCACCGGCCGCGAATCATCGCGAACAAGACGGCGAAAGAGCGGCTCCGGCACGAGGGCCATGGTTTTGTCCGCACCGGCAGGATCGACGGGTGTGAGAAAGACCCGCAGAAGGTCGTCGGCGGGTTCGACCGCCGCGCTCGACGCCGGCAGGAGAAGCAGCGTGGCAAGACATGTCGCAGCAGCAGGGCGGCCGAACGTCAGCAACCAGCTTCGCAAGCCTCCATACCGCATCGCGCCTCCGACCAGCAGGCCCCACCAGGCCGCCCGACTGACCCCGTCGAACGGCGTTGCCAGCCAGAGGCTTCCCACGGCAGCCAACACGGCAAGGCCGACCATCAGCCAGGCCCCGGCCGGAGGCACGGCGAGCGTCACAACCAGCGCCACCGTCGCGGCCACGATCGATGCTGACCACACGAACCGCGCATCGACCACGAACAGGCTGCCCCCATCGCGGCGGCCAACAACCGGCACGAGATGGTACTCGCGATAGCCGGCGCCGACCGTTTCCTGGGCCGCCTCATTCGCAACGAGGCGCGCCGACGAGTCGGCGGTGGAATCCTCCGTCGGTGACCACCGCCACGACGCACCCAGCAGTCGCTCGAGCCAGTTCCCTGGCCGAGCGGCGGCATCGGCGATCATGCGATGGGTCGGCGACCGCCAGGCGATTTCCACGTCCGGAGCCAGCAACACCCGCACATCCCGCTGCAGCACCGGCACATCGAGCGAGCCGCCCTGGATCTCGACCGGCCACCATCCCTGCTCGGCCGGCTGCCGCACCATCGCCCGCACGGTCAACTGCAGCGATCGGCGGCCGGGGGGCAGTTCGATCGCCACGTCACCGCCGCCAGTTCCCCGAGCGACACACCGCACGAGTTGTCCGTCGACGAGCGCCCCTTGCAGTTGCAGACCCGGCGGCAGCGTGAAGGCGACGTTGGCACGACCGTGATTCTCGATATCGAATCGGGTCTCGTACTCCGTGGCGCCGGCCGCATGGCTCCAGATGGTCGTCTGCTCCCGCCAGGCCCACGCCCGGGCATCCTCACCGGCACTGCCTCCCCCCGGCAGCAGTTCCGCCGCCGGCACGAGGTCACTGGCATCGGCGCGACGCGTGTCGTAGGAAAACTCGGCGACCGTGGCGTAGGCCTGATCGGCCACTTCGTCTCGTGGCGGCAGTTCACTGAGCCGGTGGTTGATGACCCGCGGCCGAAACCGCCCTGCCTCGCGAATGGTGACGGTGCCCTGGTGCTTCGTGGCACCATCGACCCAGGCCAGAGGAATCGGCACGGCGGTCGAAAAACCGACAGTACAAGCAGCCCGAACCGTCACCGGCTGCCAGGCCGCGGGCGTCAGTTCGACGATCCACGAATCGGCGATTGGCTCCCCACTGCCCGCACCGCGTCGCTCAGGCAGGTCAATCCGGCGGGCCACGACCGTGCCGGTCGCCGGCGGCAAGAGTTGCCACTCGAGACGGTCGTCCATCACGGTGGAGAAATGGACGATGATCGAGTCGATCTCGTTT
>JBIKNV010000046.1:0-11527 GCA_044358475.1 Pirellulales bacterium
CCGGCTCGGCATCTCGGCCCCCCGTACCGCGGCTGCGGGAGGTTGTCCTGGCCAGCGGCTTGCTTGACGAATCGCAACTTGCCGCCGTGGAGACGGCAGTAGGAACGATCGGCCACCCCTCGGAGTCAACGGAGCCCCGGGAATGGGACAAGGCGGTGGCACTCGAGTGCGTTCGCAAAAAACTCCTCACAAAGTTTCAGGCCCGTGAACTCCTCGCTGGTCGCCGGCGATTCACGCTCGGGCAGTACCGCATGCTCGACGAGATCGGCCGGGGCGGCATGGGCCAGGTGTTCAAGGCCGAACACGTCATCATGAAGCGTGTCGTGGCCGTGAAAGTCTTGCCGTTGTCAAAGGCGAATCCGCATACCGAGGCGGCATTTCAGCGGGAAATCGAGATGCTGGGGAAGCTCAGCCACGAGAATATCGTGGCGGCTCACGACGCTGGCTACGATGGCAGTGTTTATTATCTCGTCACGGAGTATGTACCGGGGGTGGATCTCCGCCGCCAAGTGTCGCGTCATGGCCCACTCAACCAGTGGCAGGCGGTGGCGGTGATCGTGCAGGCGGCCCGTGGGCTGGCCTATGCCCATGGCCGCGGGCTGGTCCACCGCGACGTGAAGCCGGGCAACATTCTCGTGAGCCGCGATGGGCGGGTGCGGCTGCTCGATCTGGGCCTCGCCGGATCGACGTTCGATCCCGAGTCGATGCAGACGGGGCGACGGGTCGGGACACCCGGCTACATGGCACCAGAGCAGATCAAGGCGCCGCAGAAGGTTGGCCCGGCGGCCGACATCTTTGGTCTCGGGTGCACGCTCTATTATGCCCTTACCGGTCAGCCGCCCTTTCCTGGGAATACCCGCGAGGAAAAGGAACGCCGCACCATGGCGGGGCCGCCACCCGCGCTGCGGGCATTGTCGCCGGATGTCGACGAGTCTCTTGCGGACGTCGTCGAGTCGATGATGCATCCGTTGTCCGCTCAACGCATCGGCTTGGCCGACGAAGTGATCCAGCGATTGCAACCGTGGGTCTCCGGCGGGCCGGTGACGATGCCTCGCGGGGGAAAAGGGAGTGTCTCGGTCACGGATACTGGCGAATCAGCCCCGCCTGTCACGTCGGGTTCGGGGAGCGCTTCCGGGTTTGATTCGGTATCCCGTTCGGACAGGGCCGCGCGTTCCGACACGTCGCGGGCCGGCGACTCCGAGGAAACGCTCACGGGACCGAGCACCGTCTTCGAAGATGCTGTCGGCGATCAGGTCGCTGAGCCATGGGGCGGCCGGATCGCCCATGCCTGCCTCATGGCAACGCCGATGAGCGGGGCCACAGCAGTCGCCCTCTGGGCCGCCCGAATGGTTTTTCAGGGCTGGGGGCCGAGCCCATTCTGGGCGGCGGTGATCGTGTTTCTGGTGGTGGCAGGCGGCACGCTGGCGATTGCCTCCGATGCCGGCCGGCGGCCGCGGTCCTGACTTGTTTCCGGCACTGGCGGCCGCGCGTTGACAGGCCATCGGCGGCCCGAACAATACCGTGAAGTCGTGTGCGACGATGCTGCGACGATGTTGGACAGGTAGCTCAGTTGGTAGAGCAACGGACTGAAAATCCGTGTGTCGCCGGTTCGATTCCGGCCCTGTCCATTCCCCTTCACGCGGCCCAGGCCATCCATGGCCTTTGGCCGCCGGGCCAGAACCAGCCTCCTGCAGAGCACGCAGGCACGCACGATACAAAAAAAGCGGGCGGCGTCTCATGACGCCGCCCGCTTGCTTATATCACTTGAGAACCAAACTCGATCAGCCCTGCACCATTGCCTTGAGATTCTTCAGGGCACGAACCCGTACCTTGACGCTCGCCGGCTTGGCGGGACGATCCTGCAGTTCACCAGTGAAGGGATTCTTGACACCCTTCTGGGCCGGACGGGCCGGGACGGTCCGCCGCTCGATCTTCACCAGACCGGGGATTGAGAAGACCCCGATGCCTGACTTCTTGAGGGCATTGTGAATCTCTTCCGACAAGGCTTCCATGACCGCTACGACGTCCTTTTTCTGCAGGCCGGTGGATTCGGAGATGCTCCGCATGATCTCCGTCTTCGTCAACGGCTTGCTACCCGACTTCTTCGCCATTTCCAACTCCTCCACGCTTTACATTGTTTCGTGCGGCAGTACCCCCACCGCGAACCGGAGCCCGGCACACGGTGCCTCAGGCGTCGACGATTAGATTCTCTGAAAACCAAAATGCAACCCAAAAAGTTGTTTGCGCCGGGAAAAACCGCGTTTCGCGGGGCGCATCGCCCAGCAGGCTTCCCGGTCGGCATCGCCTATTTCCCGCGGGAAACGGCTTTTCCTGCGATTTTTTGGTGGCTGTGTTAGGATGCCAAAGAACGAGAGCCGCCCCCCCGGATTCGCCTCCCCAAAGCGGCCGCGGAGGTGACGCACGCGTCTTTTGGCCGGGAGATTTCGGCGTTCGACCGGAGCGGTCTTCATGAGCAGTGCCCTCACGTTGCCACCCTCCCTGCGTGGTTTCCGGCGTTTCAGCCGATCCGCCAGCATGCTGATCGCGGTGAGCCTCGCAGGAGCTATTTTTGCTCCGTGGGCCGATCGCCTTTCCAAGCCAGTCGTGATTGCCCAGGAAGCCGACGACGAGGAGAAACGCGAGGAGGGATCGCTTGAGGATGGCGGGGCCTATCTCCCTACCGACCGACTCTCCGAGCGACGGCTCGGTTTCGCCCGCCGACTGATTGCCGATCAGCGGTGGAGCGACGCGGTGACGCTGCTTGATGAGGTGCTCGCCAATGATCGCGACTCCTTCTTCCGGGCGGATGCCGAGGCTGCCACCTGGCGAAGCGTCAAGGCCGAGGCGGCTCGGCTCATCGCCGAACTTCCGGCGGCGGGGCGCGAAGCCTATCAACTACAGTTTCGGGCCAAGTCCGATCGCCAGTTGGCGGATGCTGTGGCGAGCGGTGACGACCGCGGCATTGCGGCCGTTGCTCGCCGCTGGCTCAGCACGCCAGCCGGTCGGCGAGCCACTCTCCTGGCAGCGATGGATACCCTCGACCAAGGACAGCCCCTGGCCGCGGCCGCATGGCTCGACCGTCTGGCTGCGGTGGAGAGCGACGAACTCGAGCCGACGCTCTCTGTTATGCGGGCAGTCGCATGGCAGCGAGCCGGAAACGCCGATGCCGCCGTCGGGATTCTCGAGGAGGCCCGCAGCCGGAAGAACACTTCGGTGCGGCTGGGCGGCCGCGATGTGAGCGTTTCCTTTGCCCCCGGAGGCGCAGAGGGGTGGCTGGACAGTGTGGTGGGGCCTCCACCAGCGGCCGCGGTCCGGGCCGCCGAAGAGTGGTGCATGCATCGTGGTGACCCGCCGCGCAACGCCGTCGTGGACGCTTCCCGCCCGCTCTTGGTGCCACGGTATCGCGTGCCGCTCACCCGCCATCCCGAGGAAGCCAAGTGGCTCGAGGACCGACGCAAACAGGCGGCTGACCGTGATGGACTGCTGCTGCCAGCGGCTACGCCGCTGGCCGTTGATGGGACGGTCGTGCTCCACACACCGATGGGGCTCCTCGCGGTTGATTTCGAGACTGGCAAGCGACTTTGGCTTCAGACCGGCGGGGCTGCCGGGCCTGTCACGGTCAGTGAGGACCCCGGTGGCGAGGATGAGCCGGCAGCCGCGGCCATCGCCCAAGGCAGGATGCTCGCCCCCGTCTTCGAGGACGCCACCAGCGGCACGCTTTCCAGCGATGGTCGGCATGTGTTTGCGGTCGAGAGCCATCCCGATGCCCTCGTCGGTCGCGATCTCATGGGGACGCGCGGCAGGATGATGTTCAACGGCGGCCCCTCTCCAGGTGGCTGGAGCGGCGGCAACTCGCTGGCGGCCTACGATCTGGCCGATCGCGGACGTCTGCGGTGGCGGCTGCCAATCGCCGATCCGGGCCGCCCCACCCGGGCCATGGCGTGGATGCTGGGGCCCCCGCTGCCGGTCAACGACCGACTTTTCGTCCTCGTTGAAGAACTTGGCGAGGTGCGGCTCGATGTCCTCGATGCCGAGACGGGGTCGACCGTATGGAACCAGCCGCTGGCCGAACTTGACGAGGAAGCCCGTGTCGACAATCAAGACAACCAACCGCGTCGGGTCGCAGGTCTGTCTCCGGCTCTTGCCGAGGGGGTGCTCGTGTGTCCTACCGGCGCCGGAGCGGTGGTGGCCGTCGACCTCGCCACCCGCACGCTGCTGTGGGCATACAACTATCGCATTGGCGCACCAGGCGACATGGTCGTGATGCAAAACGGTGTTCGCGTGCCGCAGGTTGGCCGCATCATCAACGGCCGGGTGGTCATTGGAAACGGACAGACCGGAGGATCGGATGGCCGGTGGCTCGATGGCTGCCCCGTGCTGGCCGGCGGAAACGTGGTCCTGACCCCGAGTGAATCCGACCACCTGCATTGCCTGGACCTTCGCACCGGCGCGGTGAAGTGGACGCGGCCACGGGAAGACGGCCTGTACGTCGCGGGCGTGGTGGGAGATCGGCTCGTTATCGTCGGCCGCCGCGGGGTCGAGGCGATCGACCCAGACCGCGGTGAGCGGCTGTGGTTGACTCCCTTGACGGGCGAAGGTGCTGCGATCAGTGGCCGCGGACTCGTGGTCGCCGATCGGATGTTCCTGCCACTCGATACGCCGGAAGTCATCGAAATTGATCTGGCGACCGGCAGGATCGTGGGCCGCTCGCCGGGCCGTGGTGCGGCCGTGCCCGGCAACCTCGTCGCCTATCGCGGCGAGGTGCTTTCGCAGGGCGTCGACTCGCTCGATGTGTTTCATCAAACGGCGCCGCTGGAGGCACGCATCGAAACGGCCCTCAGGGATACCCGGAATCCCGTTGACGACGGCTGGTCGCTGATGTGGCGGGGGCAACTCCGTCTCGATCGTGGCGACGTTGCGGCCGGGCTCGCCGACCTCCGCGTGGCCATGGCGGCTGCCCCCGGTCGGTTCCCGCCCGACATGCTGCCGGCAGCACTTGTGCATGCCTTGGAGAGGGCGCCCGCCATGGCTGAAACGGTGTGGCCGGAACTTCTGAGCCTCGACCCGTCGCCGTCATTGGTCGACCGCGGCCTGCGGCTCGCCGTGGATAGCCTGGCGGTTGCCGAAAATTTTCGTGAGGCCTGGCGGGCGTGTCGCCACCTGATTGATCGTGCCGCCGCAGTGGCCGCCGCAGCCGACAACGAGGTCTTGGTGCCGGATGGTCGCGATCCCCATTTGATGGTCCGTGAGTCCCGATGGATTCAGTCGCGTGTCGCCGACATTCGAACGCGAGGACCAGCGGACGTCCGCGCGGAGATCGAGACTTTTGCGAAGGGAGTACTCGACTCCGTGAACCAGGTCGGTGCTCGACCGGCCGATCGGCGGGCCCGCTTGGATCTGTTCATTGAATGGTTCGGCCGTGAGGGGATCGCGGCAGCGGCGCGGCGAGATCGGGTCGACGCGCTCGAAGCCGAGGCCGAGGATGGCGGGCCGGATGAGGCAGCCATGCGATCGCTGGACGTGCGTCGGGATTTTGCCGTGATCGAAATGGCCCGGTGGGGAACAGCCGATGATCGGCGGCTGGCCGCGGCTGAGATCGAACGATCCCGCGCAAGCCTAGGGGCGTTGTCCGATATCCGAATGGACGAAGCCTGGCCGCAGGGCCGGGTGATGGTGGCCGCCGGTAAAGCCGCTTCCAGCAACGACGGTCGTCAACTCCAGCCGATGCGGACGCTGCCGCTCCGCGTCACGACTGGCAGCGAATCGCTCCTGCCAGGAGCGCGGGTCGAGTTTGACATGCAGCGCGGCGGATTGCTCGTGCGGGACGGCCTCGGACGAACGCTCGGAGAACCCATTGCGATCCAGCAGCAGCGCCATCAAGGCTTCGGCGGCCTCGGTTTCATCGGTTTCAATGCGGCGACGGCTGACGTCACGATCCTCGGCAGAGTGGCGCTCGTGCAATCGGGCGGGTTTGTCGCTGCCTACGAACTCGCGGGGCCGGCGACGCTTGGCCGCGGGGCAGGGCATCGCCACCTTTGGACGCACGAGGCGGGGATCCCTTCTCGGGTGGTGGCCATGCGACGCGGCATCAATGGCCAGTTTCCTCGGAATGGAAACGTACCCCTGGGGATGCCTATTCCCGAGCCGAACGCGGGCGGCGTGATCGCGCCCGGTTCGGCGTCGGCGATGGTCACCGGAGTGCCGGTCCTCGTCGATGGGATCCTGCAACTGTGTGATCCTCTGACGGGGGCCGTGGTCTGGGAGCGACGTCGAGTGCCTGATGTGGCCAGCTTGTTCGGCGATGACGACTATCTCTGCCTGTGCCCGGCCAATGGCCGCGAGGCGACCGTGCTCTCGATGGCCACCGGCACGATTGTTCGCACCTGTGACCTGCCGGATCGGGAACGGCGACTGTTGACCCATGGTCGTCACGTCTTCGCCGTCGTGCCGCGTGGCTCATCGTCCGGCACCTCCGGTCGGCAGGTGGCGGAAACCGTCGACGTGGAGGTGATTGACCCGGTGGACATGCAGCGGACTGCCCTGGGGACATTTTCCGGCGAGTCACGCCTCACGCTGGCTGGCGAGGATCTCGCGATCCTGGAGCCATCCGGCGCATTGACGATGATTTCCCTCGGGAGCCGTCGCGTTGCCTTCACGACCCGGCTGCCTGAGATGCCGAAGGGGCTCGAGCGGCTGGTCGTGCTGTCGTGGCAGGACCGGTACCTCGTGATTGCCGGCCGCGAAAAGACGGCCGCGGAAACCAAGCACTTGGAAAGGATCGGCACGATCGGCCCGCTCCCACAGATGCGGTCACCCGGGGCAATCGGCGATGGCCAGCCACTGACGGGGTCCATCTGGGCCGTCGACAGGCTCGATGGCGGCATGCTGTGGCCCGCGCCGGCCACGATTCTTCACCACTGCTTGTGCGCCAGTGAGGCCGAGGCGGTGCCGGTGCTTCTCTTCGCCCGGCAGATCGAAACTCGCCGCGGCGGCGAGCGGCCGCGGCTGAGCGTCCTCTGTCTCGACAAGCGAACCGGCGCGGCCCTGCACGTCGACGACACGATCCTCGCCCCGCAGCACATGCTTTTTGGCTGCGACATGGTCGGTGATCCGGCCAGACACGTGGTCTCGGTGGTGCCCGTGGGCCCCGGCACCGCCCCCTTGGAGCTGCGATTTACCGGGGAGCCCGCCGATGACGAGACTCCCTACCGGGGGATCGATCGGCCGGTGGTTGCTGGCGATATGGCCACGGAATTGGAATACTGGTGGCATCGGCTGCTGACGTTGCCGATTCCATTCTGAAACCGCTCTGGCGAGACTCCCCGGAACTGTTCGCGATCTCTATGCCGCTCTTTCTTCTTGACCGCTGTCCGTGCCGTCGCGCTGCCATGGCGGCACTGGTCGGCGTGATCGCGATCGCGGCCGTTCCCGTGCCGACGATGGCCGCTGCAGACGCCAAGGTCGAGCAGGTCGTCCGCCGCGGGCTCGACTGGCTCGTGGCCCGGCAGTCGCGGCGGGGCAGCTGGTCGGCCAACGACCAGCGCTATCCCACGGCGATGACGGCTCTGGCCGGCACCGCGCTGCTCATGGAAGGTTCCACCACGACACAGGGGCCGTATGCAGATGCGGTGCGGCAGGCGGTCGACTACCTCGTGAGCCGATCCCGCAGCAACGGGCTCGTCGGCGACCCGAAAACCGACGATCGTTACACCTACGGCCACGGCTTTTCCATGCTCTTCCTGTCGCAGGTGCTCGGAGAGGAAGAGGACGAGCGGCGGCGGGAGGAACTCGTCCGTGTGCTCGAACGGGCCGTCGAGTTTTCGGGACGGGCGCAGACGAAGGACGGTGGCTGGGGATACGTGAGCGCGAAGGATGGCAACGACTTTGACGAGGGCTCGACCACGATCACGCAGGTGCAGGGGCTCCGTGGCTGCCGCAACGCCGGCATCCCCGTGCCGCGCGAGATCATCGAGAAGGCGATTTCGTACATCCACCGCTGCACGATGCCCGATGGCGGAGTGCAGTACAGTTCCAAGGGTGGGGGGGGGCGGCCGGCCATTTCGGCTGCGGCGATTGCCTGTCTCTTCAATGCCGGAGAATACGACGATACGCATGTGCCGCGGATGCTCGACTACGCCGAAAAGCACCTTGGCAACATCAACAACAACGGCTTCGGACACTGGCACTATGCCCATTTTTACTACGCGCAGGTGATGTATCGGGAGGGGGGGAGAAAGTGGTCCACCTACCGGGATCAGATCGAGAAGCGGCTCGTCTCGGAGTCGCAAAAAGACAATGCCGGTCTGTTCTGGCCGCAGGGCTACATCGGTCACGTCTACACCACGGCCACCAATCTCACGATCCTCCAGCTCGACAAAGGCGCGCTCCCCATCTACCAGCGGTAGATGCTGCAGAATGATCGTGGACACCGCTTTTTCGTCCGTCTTTCCCTCACGGAGTCGTTCATGACCACCGCCCCCCTCGAACCCGCGACCGTGGAACGCCTCCATGAGGCTCACGACCGCATTCTCGACCAACTCTCGCGCGTCATCGTGGGCCAGCAGCAGGTCGTCGACGAACTCTTGATCTGCCTGTTCAGTCGCGGTCACTGCCTGCTGGAAGGCGTGCCGGGTCTGGCGAAGACGTTGCTGGTGAGCACGTTGGCCAAGAGCCTCGATCTGTCGTTCAGTCGCATCCAATTCACTCCCGATCTGATGCCGGCCGACATCGTCGGCACCGACGTCTTGGAGGAGGACCGAGCCACGGGAGTCCGGCAGTTTCGGTTCCTCGAGGGACCGCTCTTCGCCAATGTCGTGTTGGCGGACGAGATTAACCGCACGCCGCCGAAGACCCAGGCCGCGCTGCTGGAAGCGATGCAGGAACGGCAGGTGAGCGTGGGCCGCGTGCGGCACAAGCTCGTCGACCCGTTCTTCGTACTGGCCACGCAGAACCCGATCGAACAGGAAGGCACCTATCCGCTGCCGGAGGCGCAGCAAGACCGCTTCATGTTCAAGGTGTTCGTGCGGTATCCGACCTTCGACGAGGAGTTCGAGATCGCGCGGCGGACGACGGGCGGACCGCTCGAGGAGCCGCGACCGGTGCTCGCGGCCCATGACATCCTCGCCCTGCAAGCGGCCGTCCGCGAGGTGCCGATCAGCGATCATCTGGTCCGCTACGCCCTGGCGCTGGTGCGGCAGACCCGCCGTGGTGAGCGGGGCGTTCCCGAGTTTGTATCGGATCAGTTGGCCTGGGGCGCCGGTCCCCGGGCCGTGCAATTCTTGATCGTGGGAGCGAAGACCCGCGCGGTGCTGCAGGGGCGGAGCCATGTGTCGCTGGACGATATCCAGGCCCTCGCGGCGCCGGTCCTGCGGCACCGTATCGTCGTCGGCTTCGCAGCCGAGAGCGAGGGTGTGACGCCCGATGGAATCATCGAGCGCATCATCGAAACTACCCCGGCCAGAGAGGATGAGCTGTCGCGTGACGCCCGCTTCCAAACGATTTTTGCATCCTGAGGCGATCGCCCGGATTGCGCAGCTCGAACTGCGGGCCCGGGCCGTCGTGGAAGGAGTGCTCGCCGGACTGCACAAGAGCCCCTACAAGGGGCAGTCGGTGGAGTTCTTGCAGCACCGCGAGTATGCCCGGGGGGATGACCTCAGGCGGGTCGACTGGAAAGTCTGGGGGCGGCAGGACCGGCTCTACGTCAAAGAGTTCGAGGAGGAGACGAACCTCCGCCTGACGCTGCTGGTGGACGGCTCCGCAAGCATGGACTACGCCTCCGGCCCGCTCTCCAAGTATGACTACGCAGCCACGCTCGCCGCCTCACTGGCCTGGCTTGGCCTGTCGCATGGTGACGCCGCCGGGTGCGCCGTGTTTGACGACGCCGTGCGGTCCAGCGTGCCGGCGCGGATGAAACGGTCGCACCTGGCCAGCATCATCGAGGTGTTGGAGGCCCGCGGTTCCGGCGGCCATCGACCAACTGCGTTTCTGCCGGCGCTCCGCGGCCTCTCGGAAACGCTGCCGCGTCGCGGTCTCATCATCATCATTTCCGATCTGCTCGGCGACCGTGACGGAATCGCCAAGGGCATGCAGATGCTGCGGCGCCGCGGCCACGACCTCGTGCTGCTCCATGTGATGGATGACGACGAACTGGACTTTCCATTCGATGGCCCGACGCGGTTCGAGGGGTTGGAACTGCCTGACCACATCGCCTGCAACCCCCGGGCGCTGCGGGACGGGTACCTCGCCGAAGTGGAGACTTTTCTCGCGGGTGCCCGCCAGCAGGCGGCAGCCGCCCGCTGCGACTATTCGCTGATCCGGACGAGCGAGCCGCTCGATGTGGCACTTGTTCGGTTCCTGTCCCGACGGGCCAGCATGGCCGTCTAACACCGGCCTTCATTCCGCATGCCATCGTTCGATTTCCAGTCGCTGTTGTGGTGGGGCCTGCCCTTGGTCGCGGCCCCGATCATCATTCACCTCATCAATCTGTTGCGGCACAGGCGGGTGACGTGGGCGGCGATGGAGTTTCTGCTGGCCAGCCAGCGGAAGTACAAGACGCGTGTCCTGCTCAAACAGCTGCTTCTCCTGCTCATGCGGGTGGCCGCCGTGCTCGGCATCGTGCTCGCGCTGGCCGGGCCGCGCTGGAGCAGTTCGCTGGCGGGCATGCTCGGCGGTGGGCGGACCGCCCACGTCGTCTTGCTGGACGACAGTTTCTCGATGGGCGACACCTCGGGGGGCGGCGGAGGTGTCGATCCGGTCACGGCGTTTGATCGCGGTCGACGGGTGGTGGAGCGGATCGTGGGCGATTTGGCGACCGCGTCGGGCCGTCAGGAGTTGGCGATCGGGCGGTTCACCGGCCTCACGTTCCCTGCCGTCTCCGGGAGCCCGCCCGCATTTGATCTCCCCCTGCAGTCGGTCGCCCCAGGTGTGGTTCAGGAGGTTCGCGACATGCTCGCCACGGTGCGCGTGTCGGCGGCGGACTGCGGGCCGCGGGAGCCACTCACTGCGGCCCAGGAGACGCTCGGTCGCGGAGCTGGAGCGGCGGGCGTGGTCTGGATCGTGAGCGACTTTCGGACCCGCGACTGGCGGGCCGCCGACGACGTGGCCGACCAACTCAGACAGCTTGCCGATGCCGGGGTGCGGGTGCAATTCGTGGACTGCGCTGTCGACGCCGCCACCAATCTGTCCGTCGAGCGGCTGGAGCCGGTGGGGGGCGTGCCCGCATCGGGGGTCATCGTGCCCATGGAGGTGGCCGTGCGAAACCACGGCGACCGCCCGGTGCGCGACGTGGCGATCGAACTCCGGGAGGATGGTGCCGCCCGGCCTGGAGTGCGCATCGGCGAAATTCCGGGAGGAGCCACCGCAAAGCAGCGGTTCGATGCCCGCTTCGAGACGGCTGGTGGTCATGTGGTCGAGGCGAGGATCGGCCCCGATGCTGTCGCCGCCGACAACCTGCGGACGACCGTGATCGACGTCGTCGACCGGGTCGATGTGTTGCTCGTCGACGGTGGGCTTGCTGCGGCCGAGGCCG
>JBIKNV010000318.1:0-3986 GCA_044358475.1 Pirellulales bacterium
GGCAGGCATCAGTGGCAATAAGGTTCCGGATCTCGAGGAGCGGCTGGAACGAGACGTCTTGGCCAAGAAGCCGTCGACGGTCGTTATCTACATCGGCATCAACGACGTCTGGCACTCGATTCGCGACCAGGGCACGCCCAAAGAAGTATTCGAGAAGGGGCTCCGTAGTCTGACGGACCGAATTCGTGGCTCAGGAGCGCGGGTGATCCTGTGCACACCGAGCGTGATTGGCGAGAAGTCGGTCGGCACAAATCAGCTCGACGCGATGCTCGACGAGTACGCGGGCGTGACCCGGTCAATTGCCGCAGACATGAAGACAGGGTTGGTCGATTTTCGGAAAGCCTTCGTAGAGCATCTGGCCGTGGCGAACGGCTCGCAAGCGGAGGCGGGCGTGCTGACGAGCGACGGGGTTCATCTCAATGCGGAGGGCAATCGGTTCGTCGCCGAGCGGATGCTCGAGGCACTGGGTGTGAACCGACACCTGCGGCATGTCGTGCTGTTCAAGTTCAAGGAGTCGTCGACCGAGGCCGATGTCGCGCGGATTGTCGCAGCGTTTCGGGAACTGCCGTCAAAAATCGATGCCATCCAGGCGTTCGAGTGGGGCACCGACATTTCGCCAGAAGGGAAGTCGCAGGGCTTTACGCACTGTTTCGTGGTGACCTTTGCCACGGAGGCCGCCCGCGATGTGTATCTGCCGCATCCGGCCCACCAGGAGTTTGTGTCGATCGTCGGACCGCACGTTGACAAAGTGTGCGTGGTCGACTTTTGGGCCCAGGCAGGGCAGTGAGCCGCGGGACTCCAGGCTTCTGCCCGCACAAGCAGCCCAGCCCAACAAACCCCACCCTGGCCAACCGCATGTAGAGCGGCTTGCCGCTGCCTGCCGAATGACAACAGCAGTCCCTCCAAGGGGGGGTGTTTTGTTCCGGGGGCTGCAGGCATGTTTCCGTCCGTTCGTTGCCAGCCATCCTTGGCCTTGTGGCCGCGGCTCATCGTGGGTTTGCTGGCGCTCGTCTGCGTCGCTAGTCAGGCATCGGCCCGAGGGCAAGACCTGGGCACTTACCCTGATTGGCAGACCTATTCGCTTGTCGAATCACTGATCTGGACTCGTGACAATCAGACAGCCCGCCAGCCGCTGGTGGTCACCAGCCCTGATCAAGTGCCGTTGCTCTGGGCTGACGAGCTTTCGTTTCCGTTCAGTGGCGGCGTCCGCACATTCGTCGGCCGCCGCATTCCGGAGGAGGGGGGCTGGGAGATCGGCTACTTTGGCGTCTACGGCCAGTCGGCGTCGGCGTTTGTTGCCAACGCCCCCCCCGACACCTACGTGCAGATGCCGGAGCCGCTCGGCGGCATCTACTCGTTTGAAGGCGAAGCGGCGACGGTGATCTTCACGTCCGTCGTGAACAGTGCCGAACTTAACATCTTTCGAACGCACACCGACTGGCGCGACCCGACGGGCAGTTGGCTGACGGTCGACTGGCTCTTTGGCTTTCGCTACGTGGGTGTGGAAGACCAGTCGCACTTGATCGTCGAAGGCTGCGTGCCGCTGTCCCCCGACTTCTCGGATCGGGCGATCTACGGCGTGAAGGCCCGCAACAATATGTTTGGCCCCCAGATTGGCAACCGTAGCCGCTGGACGTGGCGGAAGTGGGCCGCCGAAGGCTGGGCCAAGGCCGGCCTCCTCGGCAATTGCGTCGAGCAGATCCAAGACCCCACCGTGACCGCCGTGTTTCCGGAGCGTGTTGGCGGGGCGAGCGACACGCAGGTTGGCTTCATCGGCGACTTGAATCTCTCAGTTGTCTACCGACTCACCGATGTCTGGGGACTGAGGCTCGGTTACAACACCGTGTGGATTACGGGACTGGCGCTGGCCGCCGACCAATACGACTTTTCCTTGAACGAAGGGGCGGGAGGAAGGCTGGACTCGACTGGCGGCATATTTTTGCATGGCGCGAATGTCGGCCTCGAAGCACGCTGGTGATTGCCCGACCGGATCGTCAGCGGACACGGATACCGGCAGCCCGCGACATGAGATTGGCCGACAGGCTGATCGGTGCGATCCGCATCGGAGCCGCATACGTCGTCACCTCCGTCGCGGAAAATGACGGAAGCACGACCCGTCTCACGCCGGGCGTGCCGCCGGCTCCGCTGCGGCCCTGCACCCCGTACAGACTGTCGACCGTACCGTCAAAATCAGCATCAAGCGGAGCGACATTGACCACCGCGTTGGCCTTGGCGAAGGAGGAGAACGCGGTCACGGTGCCATTCGGGAGCAGCCCGCCTGTCTGGGCGTTGAATACCTTCACCACTGAACGCCCCCCGATGCCCGCGCCGACGAGGATATCGGGGACGTGGGCGGGATCGCCGTCGTAATTTCCCGTCGAGAGTGTCACGCCGCCTGTGAATGCTTTTCCGAAGGGGATGATCGTCCGTGCGAGGGCCGGCGCGGTCGGCTGCACGTCGAAGATCCGCACCTGCGCGGTGATTCCGGCATTGGTCCCCACCACGACTTCCGCCTTGCCGTCGAGCGTGGGGCTCACAAGCACACCATTGTGGTAGGTGCCGAAATCCGCAGCCGCGATCCGCACACCGCCGGCATACCCGGCAGGCGCGCCGCGGAATGACCGAAACAGTGTCAATTTTCCATTGGAGCGATAGACCTTAATGGTGCCCACTCCGAGCGACATCCCAGTGATGATGTCTTCGCGACCGTCGTTGTTGACGTCCGCCGCTGCGAGTTCGATGCCGTTCCGCCAGGTCGTGCCGTACGGGTAGAAGTCGGCGAAGCCCGGCACGGGGGCCCCGGTGGCCGTCAAGACCCGCACCGGCTTCCGCACACCCAGCCCCGGGGCCACGATGATTTCTTCCACGCCATCGCCGGTCACGTCGGCAGCGGTGACCCGCAGCCCGCCGAGAATGTTGCCGTACGGTTGAAACTCGGAAATGAGGTTTCCGTCAGCGTCGAGCACTCTCACCCAGGCGGGGCTGCAGCCGTCGTCGGTGCAGATTACCACGCCGGCCCGCAGGCTTGCTGCCACCACGAGCGTGTCGGCCTCGGCTGTCTTTTCGCCAGGATCCTGCGTCGTGCTGCTCACCGTGGCGACGTTGGAATACAGCTTGAGAACCGCGGTCGATGGCACATCGAAATTCACCTGGAGTTGCACGGTCGCCAGCGGCGCGAGGGTGCCGATCGCCCAGAGAAAGTTTCCGCCGCCAAGCGGCGTGACGGCTCCGGGATCACTGAAGCTGATCTGTGTGAATCCCGCCGGCCACGTGTCTGTCACGGTCACGGCTTCGGCGGCAAAGAGCCCGCTGGTGTTGGTCACCGTGATGCGGTACCAGTGGCCGCCCGTGCCAGCCTGCACCGTGGCGGCATCACCCACCTTTGTGATCTTCAGGTCAACTCCCACGACCGTCACGGTCGAGGAGGCCGCGTTCGGGACAGGCGTGCCCTGCGCGCTCGTCACTGTCGCGGTATTCGTGTAGCTCGCGAGCGGCGTTGTCTTGGGCACCGTGTAGGCCACGACGAGTGTGGCCGAAGAGCCGCGGGCCAGAGTGGCCAGCGTCCAGCGGAAATTGGTGCCGATCGTCGTCACCGCACCCGGCCCTGTGAAGCTCCCGATCGCGAACGGCGCAGGCCATGTGTCATTGACCACCACGTTGGTGAGGTCGAGGGAGGGGCTGGTGTTCTGCACGGTGATCGCGAACGAATGGACTGCACTCGATCCGGCCACGACGGTGGCCGTGTCGGCGGTCTTCGAGATCAGCAGATCGAAAACCGTCGCGGTGGCGGAGGCTGTCTTCGTGTTCGGATTGGCCGTGGCGCTGCTGACGGTGGCGGTGTTGGTGTAGGTGCCAGAGGGTGTCGACTTCGGCACGGTGTAGCTCACGGGCAGCGTGTATGACTGGCCCGCCGCCATGGGTCCGATGTTCCAGGTGAAGCCGGTCGGTGTCGCCCCCGTGATCGTCGTGCCGGCCGGGGGCGTGAT
>JBIKNV010000319.1:0-3975 GCA_044358475.1 Pirellulales bacterium
CCACTCAGCCCCGGGCGCAAGCCCGGGGGCTAGCGGCGGCGCTGGCTGGTGCGTCATCCCGCGGGCTTGCGCCCTGCGGCTGGGTGTGCCCACCACCCACTCAGCCCCGGGCGCAAGCCCGGGGGCTAGCGGCGGCGCTGGCTGGTGCGTCATCCCGCGGGCTTGCGTCCTGCGGCTGGGTGTGCCCACCACCCACTCAGCCCCGGGCGCAAGCCCGGGGGCTGTAGCGGCGCTGGGTGGTGCGTCATTCCGCCGGCTTACGGCTCCCTGTGCGTTCCACCGCGTTGACATACCTGCCTTCTCCCGATACGGTGAATCGGTTGGGATCGCGGTTCCGACAGCCCTGCGGCACTCCCGTCCGACGCGTCAAACACGTTGGGGGATTAGCTCAATTGGGAGAGCGTCTGGCTGGCAGCCAGAAGGTCAGGGGTTCGAATCCCCTATCCTCCATTTCCTAGAGTGCTGGGTTTCAAGAAAGCGTGCTGGGTTTCAAGAGTGCCGGGGCCTTTCGTGAAGGGGATGCGGCCAGGCGATCGGGCGTGGCTCAACGGCCGCTTGGTTCCGCGTGAGTCGCTCACGGTGTCAGTGGGTGACGCCGGCTTCGTGCTGGGGACCACCGTCACCGAGCAGCTACGGACGTTTCGCGGCCAACTGTTTCTGCCCGACCCGCACCGTGATCGGCTGGCCAGATCGCTCGCTGCCGTCGGTATCGATCCCTGCGTGTCGCTCGATGACGTCATGACGGCGGCGGCGGAGGTCGCCCGCACCAATCACGCCGGGGTCGGCGACGGTGATCTCGGCGTCGTGATCTTTGTGACGCCGGGTGACCAGCCATCGCAGCATGAAGCCGCGTCTGGCCGTTCGGTCGTGGCGGTGCACTCGTTTCCATTGGCGTTTGCATTGTGGGCCGATGCCTACGAGGCTGGGCTATCGCTCCGCAGCGTGGCAGTGCAGCAGGTGCCGGAAACCTGCTGGCCAATTCATGCGAAGGTCCGCAGCCGGCTGCACTACTTTCTGGCCGATCGTGAAGCCCATGCTGCCGAGCGGGGCGCACGGGCCGTGGTCTGCCATGCCGACGGCCGGGTGAGCGAAACGTCCACTGCGAATATCGCCATCGTTCGCAACGGCGGGATCGTGTCACCCCCGCCTGCCGACGCCTTGCCAGGTGTCAGCCTTGGATTTGTCCGCGGCCTCGCGGTGGCAGCCGGAATGACCTGGGATGAGCGGTCGCTCACCATGTCGGACCTTGCTGCCGCCGATGAAATCCTGTTGACCAGCACCCCCAACTGCATCCTTCCGGCCACGCGACTCGACGGAATGCCGCTCGCCGACGGCCGGCCGGGGCGGGTGTATCGAAGGCTCCTCGAGGCCTGGAATAAGGCTGTGGGCGTCGATATTGCCGCCCAGGCCCGGATGCAGTTCATCAAATCAGGGTTGCCGCTTTCGGCGCCCCGGGAATAAGACTGCGGCCCCCGGGAGGGATTCTCTCGTCGGGATTGCGACGACTCGTTCCCAACGCCTGCGTGCGCCCATTTTTTCTGGAGGTTTCCATGATGCCCCTGCTGGCTGCGGCCGATGCCGCCCTGTCGATGGATTTCACACAAAATGCTCCGTTGCAGTCGATCACGCTCTATCTCTTCTTCGCCGGCACCGTGGCGATGGGAGCGGGAGCGCTGTACTTCTTTTTGCTGCGGAACAACGTCGAGCCGATCTATCGCAGCACGATGGTGGTGGCCGGACTGGTCTGTGCGATTGCCTGCTTCCATTACTACAAGATGACCGGCGTCTACCAGGCGACGGGCGGGCAATTTCCGACCGCACTCCGCTACATCGACTGGCTCTTCACCACACCGCTGTTGCTCGTCAAGTTTCCGCTCTTGCTGCGGATGGGCGAGCGGGGCACGAAGTTTTTCTGGCAACTCGTCGCCCTCGACGTGGCGATGATCGTCACGGCCTTCATCGCCGAGACAGCACCCATCAACTCGGAGCGGTGGTGGACATTTTTTCTCGTGTCGTGTGTGTTTGAGGCCCTGATCGTGGGCGTGCTGTTCGTGTCGCTCGGCCAGGCGATCGCGGAGGCCCCGGCTCCGTTGGCCAAGGCCCTGGAGACCATGCGGCTGTTCGTACTGATCGGCTGGGCGATCTACCCGATCGGGTTCCTCATGGCCCGCTCCGGAAATGGTGAACTACGGGAGATCATCTACAACATCGCCGACGTGATCAACAAAGTCGGCTTCGGTCTTGTCGCGTACCACGGCATCCAGGCCATGGGGCATGGCACCTCCCGGGATTGACCGGTCGCGTCATGACACTGGCTTTTGACGAGCGAATCTTCCGCACGCTGCCGCTGCTGATCATGGCGGCGGCAGCGGCGGGAGGCATCGCGTGGGGGCCGGGCTGGTCGGAGCAGGTGGCGGCGGTGCCGTGGCTGGTGTCACTGTTCGTGGTGGGCCTGCCCCACGGGGCCACTGATTGGGCGATCTCGCGGCAGATGTGGGGCCGGCAAGCCACGGTTCGGCTGGCCCTCGCCTATCTTGCCTGCATGGCCGGGGTGTTAGCGGTCTTCGTGACCGCGCCGCTGCCGGTGATCGCGGTGTTTGCCGCGGTGAGCGTCTGGCACTTTGGCATGGCCCACGCTGACGGGCAGTCCCCGCCGATCGCCGACTCCGCCTCGCTGCGTGGCATCGCGGCGGTCGCCCGCGGTGGGCTCGTGCTCGGGGTGCCCCTGGCCTGCTGGCCCGATGCGACGGCGGGCGTGGTGGCGGACGTGTGCCGGCTCGTGGCGGGTGACGAGAGGCTTGTCGATGCGTCAGTCGTTCAAGCAGCGGGGCTTGTCGCGATCGGGCTGGCCGTCGCGGCGTTTGCCATCGAGGCTGCAGGAGCACGGCGGCAGCCGGCCGAGCGACGGCGGACGGCGGAGACGGCGGTGGAATTGGCGGTGATTGCCCTGCTCGGGGTGACGACGGCGCCGCTCTTTTCCGTTGGACTCTATTTTTTCTGGTGGCATGGCTGGCGGCAGATGCGGCTGCTCGCGCCGGTCGTCGTTGGCGCGGCGCCATCCGATCCTCGTGCTCTTGTCGAGTCGTTGGCCGCCATTCATCGCGTCGGGCTGCCCTTACTGGTGCCAACGTGGCTCGTGCTCGCGGCTGCCTGGTGGCTGCTTTCACCTGCCCACTCGGCCCGCGATCTGGCCCTGCTGTCACTGGCAGCCTATCTGGTGGTCACGCCGTCCCATGACATCTTGATAGACTTGATGCGGCAGCGGTCGGTGAGTCGTGCCGCTGGGAGCCACATATCGACCGTACCACCCTCATGCGCAGCCCGCTCCAGATCCTGCTGGGCCTGACCGCTCTCGCGGTGGCCATACCGCTGATACCCTTTTTCGCCTTGGGAACGCGGCTCGATCATGCGATTGCCACCTGGCTCGACCCACCGCCCCGCCCCGCGGTGTTGGCCGCCGCGGAGGTCGGCATCCTCGCCGTCGACATCCTGCTGCCCGTGCCATCGAGCCTGGTCGCCACGCTCGGTGGAGCCCAACTTGGCATCGCGGTGGGAACGGTCTGCGCCGGGCTCGGCATGACGCTTGGCGCGATCGCTGGCTGGGGGCTGGGCCGGATCGTCGGGCGCACGGCCGTGGCCCGCCTCGATGCTGATGCCCGCGCGAGTCTGGCCGCCCATGGAAAACATGAGTCGCGTCGTGCAGTAGAAGACGGGTTTCACGGTGTGCTGGGACCGGTGCTTGTCGTGATCACCCGTCCGCTTCCGCTCATCGCGGAGGCGGCCGCGATCATGGCCGGTGCGGCCGCGATGCCGTTTCGCTCCTTTCTGGCCGCAGCCATCAGCGGCAATCTTGTGATCGCCTTCGCCTGGAGCGTGGCTGGCGCACTCGGACGGGAGGGAGACCATCTGCAGTGGATGCTGATCTGGTCGCTGATCGTGCCGGTGACATTGACCTGGCTGTGGATTCGCATGCGC
>JBIKNV010000027.1:0-13295 GCA_044358475.1 Pirellulales bacterium
AAGCGGACGGCCAAGGATCTCGAGATCCCGTTCCTCGGCGAGGTGCCGATCCAGATCCCGATCCGCGAGCACGGCGACGCTGGCAAGACCTCTGCCAACTTCGACGACCCGGCCGCCCGCCCCTACCTGGAGGCGATCTGCACCCGGCTCGTCGGCAATCTTGCCGCCGCCCACGCCTCCCGCCCACCGATGCCGTCGCTCCCGGTCCTCTGACCCACCGACCGGCCTATCCTGCGACGATGACTTCCGGCACCGAATTATCGCCTCAACAGCTCGGCCCGGGCGGAGTGGTTGTCAATGTTGCCGCCTATCTGTTCACCCCGCTCGACAGGCTGGCCGAGCGACGGGAGGAACTGCGATCACTCTGTAAGACCGAGCACCTCAAGGGCACGATTCTGTTGAGCCCGGAAGGCATTAATCTCTTCGTGGCCGGTTCTCGGGACGGTATCAACAGTCTGATCAGCCGGCTGCGAAGCGACCCGCTGATGGCGAGCCTGAAGACCAAAGAAAGTGTCAGTGACCGCCAGCCCTTCCGGCGGCTGCTGGTGAAGGTGAAGAAAGAGATCATCGCTTTTGGTGTGCCTGGCGTGACACCGGCAACGTACGCATCGAAGAAACTCCCTGCCAAAGAACTCAAGCGGTGGCTCGACGAGGGCCGCCCCGTGACGTTGTTGGATACCCGGAACGACTACGAGGTTCGCCTGGGGACGTTTGCCGGTGCGCAGCCGATCGGGATTGACCACTTTCGTGATTTCCCGGTGGCTGTCCGCAAACTCCCCACGGAACTCAAGCACCAAACGATCGTCATGTTCTGCACCGGAGGCATCCGCTGTGAAAAGGCGGGGCCGTTCATGGAGCAGGAAGGATTCCAGCAGATCTATCAGCTGGATGGTGGCATTCTGAAGTATTTTGAAGAGTGCGGCGGCGAGTATTACGACGGCGATTGCTTCGTGTTTGACCAGCGAGTCGCCGTCAATCCGCAGCTTGAAGAGACGGCTGCCACCCAGTGCTTCGCCTGCCAGTGCCCACTGACCGTGGAAGACCAGCAATCGGAACACTATGTCTACGGTGCGTCGTGCCCCTTTTGCCGGAAGCCGGCCGGTGGAGCAGCTCCTGTTTCACTCGCCACGCGAAAGGCAGCGCTCGCGGCTGTCGCGGATCCTCTTCCCGGAGCAGGCCCGTACATGAATACACGGCCGCTCAATGTGCCGGCACAGTACGATCACCGAAGACTCATCGATCTTCTCTGTGGCCTCCACCCCCACATTCCTCACGAGGAGTGGCTACGGATCATCGACGAAGGTCTGATTTGTGATCAGCGGGGGCCGCTGACCGCGGCGACGATTGTCCGCAGTGGACAGCGATTGAATCGGCTCGAGCCCAACGTGATGGAGCCGGCGGTCAATGCGGCGATTGGTATCCTGGCCTGGGAAAACGACTACGTCGTTTTTTCCAAACCTGCTCCTTTACCGATGCACCCTTGCGGTCAGTTTCACCGCAACAGCATGACCCACCTGTTGAGCCTGGCCTTTCCGGATGAGCGACTCTCGCCTGCCCATCGTCTCGACTCCAACACGACTGGTGTCGTGGTGTTTTCACGAAGCCGTCAGGCAGCAACGATGATCCAGCGGCAATTCGAGCAGGGCACGGTTGAAAAAACCTATCTCTGTCGAGTCGTGGGGCAGCCTGTCTGGGATGCAACAGTGTCGCGGCAGCCAATCTCCTCCCAGCCGGCAGCGCATGGCTTTCGGGTTGTTGACGAAGTGCACGGTGATTCTGCGGAGACGGCATTCCGTGTGCTGCATCGGTTTCCGAACGGGGAAACGCTCCTCGAAGCCATGCCACGCACAGGACGGACGAATCAGATTCGTGTGCATCTGTGGGATCTGGGATACCCGATCGTGGGTGACCCGGTCTATCTGGCGGAGAGGCAGCTTGGAAATCGGCAGACGCTCGCCCCAACTGACCCGCCAATGTGCCTCCACGCGTGGCGATTGGCGTTTCAGCCCATCGGCGGCCTGTCTCGGGTGAACTATGAAGCCGCCCCGCCCGGCTGGGCTGCTCACGCAAGGCACGAGCCCCCTGAGCCAGGCGGTGTCGCATGAGACTGCAGAACTTCAAGCACACGATTCGCCGTGGCCCACATGCGGCAGGACGGTCGCGACCGTCCTGCGAGCGATCTCGCGAGCCGCCACAGCATCCTCCTGCGTGTAAAACCCCGAAGGCGTGAGATCCTCCGCTCCGCAGAACGCGAGTTCCCGATCGCGGCGGAGCGTCCGCGACCCAGCGGCGAGCGTGTTGAGATTCTCGTTGACGCCTGCACTCAATGGATGCACAGTGCATTCACCTTATGAATCAAATTACCGTTCGAAATATTCCCGCGACGATCGAGGACAAGTTGCGATCGCTGGCCAAGCGATCGGGCCTGAGCCTCAATCAGACCGTGATTCATCTGCTCGAAACGGCGACGGGCGGAAAGCCCGAGGCCCGCCGGCGGGATTTGTCTGCCATCGCTGCCTAATGGGACGACCGCGACGCGGATGCCTTCGATCGTGCAACGGCGCCGTGTGAGTCGGTGGACGAAGAGGTGTGGCGGTGATCCGCATCTGCATCGACACCACCGCCTACAGCCGGCTGATGCGCGGGCGGCCGAAACTTCAGGAGCGGATGAGATTCTGTTGCCAGCCACCGTCCTCGGTGAGCTCTATGCCGGATTCCAAGCCTCATCGATGGCCAGCAATGAGATCGGTCGCTCGCTGATCACGTCGCGGAAGTCGGCTTTCTGAAACCGTTCCGGCGTGACATAGAGGAGTTAGCTGCCCGTGGCCAGAGCCGCCAGGCGGGCCTGCCGCTCCTGCTTGCTCAGCGACGAGTTGATGAAGCCGGTATCGATGCCTCGGCCGGTGAGGGCGTCGACCTGATCTTTCATGAGAGCGATCAGGGGATTCAGCACGGCGGCATCGGTCATCTGCGGCTCGATCACGGTCAGGATGGTACACACAGTATTCCATCTGCACGCACATGCACTGGAGTGGGGAGCCTCGCGTCCCTCCGGAATACGGGCCTCTCCCTACGTCTCGATGGCAGAGGTCGCAGCCTCTCGCTCAATCAGCGAGAGGCTGCCGTTGAACCGACCTCGCCATCCCGCTGGAAGGCCTGCCAGTCGGCCGCGTAGGCGGCGTTGATGAGCCACGAGGCGGTCGTGCTGTCCCCGGAATATTCCGTGAACGGTGCGATCGGAAGGTTTTGGTAGCCGCCTTGCTTTGGATCCCAGTTGCATCCCAAAGAGCCCGACTTGAGATCGAGCGACGCCAGCGTGACGGGGCCCTTCCGCGGGTCGGCAGCGGCCGGCACTCGCGCCGCGAACGTGTGCCGCAGGAACGAAAACACAAGCGGCCAGGTTTTCTCACCCGGTCCGTGGCCGGTTTTCGGTTCCACCGCCATGTTCCATGCCGCCTGAAACCGCTTGCGGATCGCCGGCACCACGGCAAGATTTTCCGCGACGCTTGGCCGCGTCAGAAACTGATCGTCCTCGCCGAAGATGACGAGCCCCGGCACGGCGGCGGCTCCCGGCTGGTAGACCTGAAACGTGATGCCCGGCCGCATCGACACCCAGGCCCACACCCGTTCCGGGCAGGCGGCGGCATGCAGGGCAGAAAAGCCGGTGCCATTGGAGTGGCCGTAGAGAAAAAGCGGCGCGTGTGCCAGCTCCGGATGACCGGCTCGCTCACAAAAAGCTGTGAGCTTCTCGGCCAGCAGGCCATGCGGCCAAAACCCTCTTTGCAGCGGATTGCCGAGGAACATGAAGACTGCGAGATGGAGTTCTCGGGCGATCGCCCGGAGGCCCGGGTTCTTGAAGAGCGGAGTGCCACTGCCATGGCCCGATATCACCACGACTCCTCGCACGAACTCGGCTTCCTCAGGAATCCACAGATCGAACGTCACGTCTTCCCGCTTGCCCTCGCCATGTGCGGCGACAAGCTTCTGCCAGTCCTCGTCAGAAACCTGCCAGTCCCAATTGCGAATGACTGCCTGCTGGGGCGACGGGGTGCCCCAGGTCGCCTCGTCGAGCGTGCCATCCCACCGCGTGAGTGCACCCGGCTCGAGGTGAGCCTTCACCCAGCCGATCGAGTGGCACTCGGGCAAGGAGACTGTCTCATGGAGAGTCGTGTCGGAAGCTCGGGCAACACTGCAGAGGACCACAACCCCGAGCCCAACCGCGACGCACACGAATCGTGCCGAGAGCCGCAACGCTCTTCCTAGTGGATTCTCAAGGGGCCTCATGCCTACTTGGTTTCCATGGCTGCGGCGGCATCGCGCAGCCGGGCCATGCCTTCCTTCACGGCTTTGGCGGATGGTTTGTCGGCCCATGACTTTCTGACCTCTTTCACCAGATCACGATAGACCGTGAACGGCTCACCGTATTCCTGCGATCGAACCTCGATCGTCTCCAGTAGGATATCCAGTTGCACGCCGGCGTCATCTGGTCTGGCTGCCATCTGCTCGAACGCACTGGTCGCAATCTGCTGGAAGTCGCTGATAGCTTCGGTGGCCGTGGGAGCCGGCACCGAAGTGGCCTTCGAGCCGCAGCCCACGAACGCTCCGGGTAACACCAAGGCCGCGCCGTACGCCATCATGAGCAGCGGCCTCATTGCCGCAGGCCATCGCTTGTCACACACCATGGCTCAGTAGTCTCCCACAACCTGACCGTCGGCCATCGACAACAGTCGCTGGTAGGTCGCCGGATCGATCGTGTCGGCCAATGTCCGCACCGCACCATCGCCGAAGACGAAATTGCAGCCAGCTGGATGGAAACTTCTTGCCCCCACACCACCGCAGCAGTCGGATCTCGATCGAAAATGAAAAATCTCATGCGTGCTGTCGTTGTTCGAATAGGGGCTTGAATCCCGAGTTCCAAGTGTGTTTGGCGTGAGAATGTATTGCCCCCCACCGGCAGGACTGAGGTTGTCGTACGCATAACCAGAAAACGTCGGCCCCGTGGACCAGCCCCACGCGCCCCGATCATCGCCCTGTCCATTCCACTGCGCTTTGACGATTTCAGTTGCGAGGATCGTCTTTGAGGTGCCGTCTACGATCTCCGACCACTTCGCACCGTACACTCCCCGAACGCTGAACGGGCCTCTTCTCGTGGCTGTGGAAAAGGAATCGAATTGATGCGATCCCGCGTTCGCTGCGTAGTTGCCCTTGGCGAAGCCAACAAAACCGGCCGGGTTCGCGACGCCGGTCGCATCCTGCGTGAACAGCGAGGTCACTGGTGGGTGCGAGGGGCAATCGAGTTCCACCAACCGGGTCTTGGTAATCGCATTATTCGTGGGATGCCGTGACCAGACCGAATGATCATAGTTTGTGGCAAGAGACTCCTGTTCGATGAACGGCAAAATGAAAACCACCCACGTCGCGCCGCTATTCGGATCCCGCTCGCTGAGTGACGTTCCGCTGGTCACGATCGTCGCGCACCCCTGGGGCAGCCGCTTGTTGGCATCCGCGTAGTTGTGCATCGCCTGGCCGACCTGGCGGAGCTTGTTTACGCAGGTCGTCCGACGGGCCGATTCCCGGGCCGCCTGGACGGCGGGCAGGAGCAGGCCGATGAGCACGCCGAGGATGGCGACCACCACCAAAAGTTCCACGAGCGTAAACGCGGTGCGGGCAGATACGCTTCGGCAGCGCAACCCTGAAACCCGCACCGGATACGTGATACGTGCCATAGAATCCCCCATGAAGGGCATGAAAAGAGGACGGCGTGTGGATACGCCGCCCAATTCGAATGCTTCCGCTCCCCTGCCGATTTGCCAAAGAATTTATCCTGCCCCGAAAAATGTTGATGTTTTGGCAAATCTGCCCCCGTTGAGGAGCGTTCCTCCAGCATGCACCCCGACCCCTCCCACCACGACGAGTTTCTGAGGAATTTCCTCGGCAACCACGACTCCCTCGCCGGTTACCTCCGGTCACTGCTCTTCTCCGACGAGGAGGTGCGCGAGGTCATGCAGAATGTCGCGGCCGTGCTCTGGCGTAAGTTCACCCCCGGCATGGAGCCAGAATCCTTTCGTCGCTGGGCCTTCGGAACGGCCCGCCTTGAGGCCTTGGCATTCCGGCGCACCCGGGCCCGCGACCGGCATGTCTTCGGCGAGCAGGTCTTCCGCCTTCTGGAGGAGTCGGCGGTCGACGCCCCGCAGCCGGTCGCCCCCAGTCGCGAAGCCCTCAGGCGTTGCCTGGAGAAACTCCCGAGACAACAGCGGGAACTGGTGACGGCGGCGTACACGCCCGGCGCGCGCATCGATGCATTGGCCGCCTCGCTCGGCCGCACCGCCATGGCGGTTTACAAGACGCTGCATCGCATTCGGCTGGCCCTCAGTGAATGTGTCGGCCGCACTCTCGCATCGGAGGAGTTCGTATGACAGGCATTTCTGACCAGCAGCCACCGATGGATCCCACTTTCGGTCTCGACGACGAGCGAGTGGCTCGTTGTCTCGATGGCCGGGCATCGGCCGACGATGTGCGGGCGGTCGAGACGCGGCTGCTCTCCGACGCCGCATTTCGTACTGACTGGCTGCGTCTGACCGCAGTCGAGGGATTGCTGCGGGAGCAGGGGCAAGACGGAGCGGTAGCCGCAGAGCCGCTCCGGGATTCCGGCGGAATCATGGTGCCCAGAGCGGCGGTGCTGCCTTCCGATGCTGTGCGCCCTGCCGGCAGATCACATGTTCCGCGGATCAGCCTCCTGACGACGGTCGCCGTGGCGATGGCGACCGTCGCCGTCACCTCCGTGGCAGCGGCTGTTATCAGCCGCGGATCGTCATGGAGCCAAGTGCTTATGAAGGATGGCTTTGAACCCGGAACTGCGATTCAAGTCACGGGCCTCCCCGGCAGCCTTGAAGCGTGGACCGGCGATTTTGCTCAGGTCGTGACGGCAACCGACAGCGTGACGCCGATCGAGGGAGCCGGGATGCTGCAGTTGCTTCAGGGCGATTACGACGGAAAGCCGATTGCCCGCGGCTTCTCGTCCAATCAGCATCGGCTGATCGATCTGCGACCCTATCGCGACCGTCTCGCCAGCGGCCTGGTCACGCTCGAGTTTTCGGCGGCATTCAACCGCGGGGCCGCAGCGCCCGACGCACCGGACAACGCCCGGGATCAATGCAGCGTGGGCCTCTTCGCCCTCACGTCGGCCATGGCCAACGATGCACGGCTCTCCGAGCCAGGGCAGCTCCGCGACCTGTCCCTCGCCTATGCCCACTGTCGGCATCTCGACCTCGACGACGATCCACACACCTGGCAACAGACGATTACCGAATTGCGGCTCCCCCCGGACACCGAATTCGTGCTGATGCATGTCGGTGTCAATGAGCATCCGCCACTGGAGCGGGATGGGCCAGTCGTGTTTCCCGCCCACTTCTGCGACGACGTGCGGGCCACGCTTCACGAACGGCTGGGGGGACGATGAAGCATCGCGGTGCCGAGTCATATACCGAATGCCTTCGGCTAACCCAAGCAACCAGGGGCATCCGCTGCCGCCCGTGGTGTTGGCTCACCCTGCTGATCGCCCTCGCGTCAACCACCTCGGCTGAGGCCGAATCTCGCCCTGTGGCGCCGGAGATGTCGCCGCTCCATCGCGAGATCTTTGCCCGCGCCTGCCTTGAATGCCATTCGGCAGAGCAGCCGGAGGGAGGCATGCGACTGGACGACATGCCGCTCGTGCTCGACTCGATCGAGGCCGCCGAACGCTGGCAGCGGGTGCTCAACGAACTCAACGCCGGCACGATGCCGCCGAGCGACGCGCCCCAGCTTGCGGCCGCTGAAAAAATAACGCTCCTCGACGAACTCTCCACCCAGCTTGCCGCCGCCCGCCGGCTCCTGGCCGATGCCGGCCCACGCATGCCGTTGAGGCGGCTCAATCGCCGCGAATACGGCAACACGATCCTCAGCCTACTCGGAGTGGAAGTGGATGTGCGGCCGCTTCCCTCCGACGACGTCGCCGACGGGTTCGACACCGCCGGGGGCGCGCTCTTCATGTCGAGCGAACAGGCGCTGCTCTATCAGCAACTCTCGCGTGAGGCGCTCGATGCGGCGTTCGAGCAGGTGCGGGGCCTCGCCAAGCCGCAGAAGATCCACCTCGAGGCGGAGCAAAAGACCGAGGAGATCATCAAGCAGCTCAGCGACACGGTCGACTGGCGGCGACGCAACAAATCGTGGATGTCGGCCGTCGATGCCGCCGCCGCAAAGCCGCAGCATGCGGAACGCATGAAAGAACTGAAGGCCAAAGCGGGATCGAAGTGGTGGGAATTCTACTGGCACTGGGATGAGTTCGAGGGGGCGCCGTCGCCGCAGTCCTACGGGTTCAAGGACGCCCTCGACGCCTACCACGGAGACAGGCTCTGGGAGACGATCATCACGCAGGGGGCCCATTACCTGAGCCTGCCCGACGTGAAGACAGGGGCATACCTGGGCCTATTCAGCAGCGTGCGAAGCGTCGCGCAGACTGTGCGGATCGCCTCGCACTGGCCGCAGGGCACCTACCGCTTGACCATTCGCGCCGGAGCAACCGATGCGGCGCCGCCGGAGCGACGGTTCATCGAACTGCTGGGCGCCTCGCCCGTCGCCAACTTCGCCCATTCGCACATCGGTGCGCACCATGTCGCAGGAACGGTCAAAGAGCCGCAGGAAATCCCGATCTTTCTCAACAAGACCAAGACCAGTCCGACGTCGTTGCTCGTGATGGAAAACCGCGTCAACGAAGGGAGCGGCCGCAACTTCTACAACGCCGAGTTTGCCCGCAATGGCGTGGGGCCCGATTACGCCATCTGGATCGACTGGATCGAGATCGAGGGGCCGGTCGTCACTCCTGAAACCGAGAACGCCGTCGCGCGGGTGCGGGTGATTCTCGACGAGCTTGCCCGCTTCGACCGTCCGACGAGCGGCGCCGCAGTGGACGACGCGGCTGCCGAAGCAGCCGCCGTTCGACAGATCACCGAGCGGTTCGCCCGTGACGCGTTTCGCGGTCAGCCGCCGACCGAAAACTTTCTCGACAAGCTCGTCGGACTCTATGAGGCCCGCCGCCGGGCTGGTGATTCGGTCGTCGAAGCGATCAAGGAGCCGTTGGCTGTCGTGCTCGCGTCGCCTCGCTTCCTGTACCTCTACGAGCCCTCTCCAGACCAGGCCTCGCGGCTGCTCTCCGATCATGAGTTGGCCACGAGGCTCGCGGCGTTTCTCTGGAGCGGCCCACCGGATGACGCGCTCATCACCCTGGCCGCCAGCGGCCAGCTCCGTGAGCCGGCCGTGCTCACGGCGGAGGTGGAGCGAATGCTCGCCAACCCACGGGCCCGGAAATTTGCGACGGCGTTCGCCCAGCAGTGGCTTCATCTTGCCCGGCTCGACTTCTTTCAGTTCAGCCCGAACAGGTTTCCTCAGTTCGACGTGAGCACGAAGGATTCGGCTCGCCGAGAGGTAACTGAGACCTTCCTCCATCTGCTCACGAGCGGAGGCAGCCTCGCGCGGCTGCTCGCGAGCGACAGTGTGTGCGTGGATGCGTTGCTCGCCAGTTACTACGGTCTTGAAGGTGTGAGCGGGGACGCCTTTCGGGAAGTGCCGCTGCCAGCCGGATCGCCCCGCGGGGGGCTGCTTGGCATGGCCGCGATCCTGGCCATGGGGAGCGATGGCAGCGATTCGAGCCCCGTGGAGCGAGGCGCCTGGGTGCTGCGAAAACTCCTCAACGATCCTCCCCCACCCGCTCCGCCCAATGTGCCGGAGCTCAAACGAGTCTCCAAGGGCATGACGGCCCACGAACGGCTGCGGATACACCAGGAGGAACCGCAGTGTGCCCAGTGCCACCGCAAGATCGATCCGATCGGCTTCGGGCTCGAGAATTTCGATGCGGTCGGACAGTGGCGGACCGAAGATCGGCAGCCGGGTCTAGCTCTGGAGAAGATGACGATCGATCCGGCAGGAGCGTTCCACGACGGCCCCGCTTTCAAAGACTTCCACGAACTGCGGCACCTGATCGCGGCCCAGCCCGAGCGGTTTGCCCGAGGCTATGCCGCCGCCCTCGTCGCGTATGCCATGGGGCGGCCGATCAGCTTCGCCGACGAGGAACTCGTCGAGGACATGGTGCGGCACGCCGCCGGCGTGAACTACCGCGCCTCCGACTTCATCCACACGCTCGTCACGAGCAAGACGTTTCGCACCAAGTAATCCCACCACAGGAGCCGCCACCATGCCCCGCATCCCTGCCACCCTCAACCGCCGTGCGTGCCTCCGTGCTGCGGGCACGATGCTGGGGCTGCCCGCTCTCGAGTCGCTGGCCGGCATGGCGTCGGCAGCGGCTATGGATGCTCCGGTGACGGCTCGACCGAAGCGGATCATTTTCCTGGGCGTCGGCTTCGGCATGACGAAGGAGACCTGGTTTCCCGACCCCACGCAGGCCGGCCCCGACTACACCCTGCCGCCGGGGCTCGCGCCGCTCGAACGGCACCGGCAGCGGTTTTCCATCGTGCAAGGGGCATCCCACCGGCATTCGATCGACCCGCACTCCGGCAGCACGTTCTGGCTCACCGGCGCCAACCGATTCGCCCAGCCGGGCCAGAGTTTTGCCAACACGATCTCGGTCGATCAGGTGGCAGCCGAGGTGCTCGGCGGCGACACGCGGTATGCCTCGATCCAGTTGAGTGGCAGCGAGCCCCAGATGGACGGGCCGGGCCATGGTCCGGGGCTTTCACTCTCGTGGGATGCCGGCGGCCGCCCGATGGCCGCCTTCAATACGCCCGTGATCGCCTTCCAGCGGCTCTTCGCAGAGGATTCGCAGCCGCTCGCGGTCCGGCAGGCGGCGATCGCCCGTGGCGAGAGCGTGCTCGATGCCGTGCTCGAAGATGCCCACGACATGCAGCGGCACGTGAGCACCGCCGATCGGCGCAAGCTCGACGAATACTTCGAGAGCATTCGCGGCCTCGAGGGGCGGCTCGCGCGGGAGAAGCAGTGGCTCGAGGTGCCGAAGCCGCAGCCCCCCTTCGGCGAGCCCGCCCCAGGCATCGAGGGGAAGGACGAGGTTCGCCTCATGTATGACCTTATCGTGGCCGCCCTGCAGACCGACAGCACGCGGGTCGTCACCTTCCGCCAGCCGATCAAGCACCTGCTCACGAGCCTCGGGATCGAGGTCGCCGCCCACGACATGAGCCACTACAACCCGGGCGAACGCATGGAGGCGTCGCAGCGTCGCGACGAGATGCAGAGTGAGCTCCTGGCCGGCCTCATCGACAGCCTCTTGGCCGCAAAGGAGCCCGACGGATCGAGCCTCTTCGACCATACGATCCTCTGCTTCGGGTCGAACATCGCCCACGGCCATACGCTCTTGAACTGCCCGACCCTGCTCGCGGGCGGTGGTGCCGGAATCAAGCTCGGCCACCAGATCGTGCTGCCCGACAAGACGCCCCTCTGCAACGTGTGGCTGACGATGCTTCGCGGCATCGGCGTAGCCGCCGAAAAGTTCGGCGACAGCACCGGCCCTGTCGATAGCCTTGTCGCCTGATCCAACACGCCGGAGCCGGCTCAATACAGCCACACGCGCAGGGCATCCCCGCCACGATATGCCGGCTGCGGTGTGAAGAGTGGCACGTGTGCCAGCGATCGCACCTCGGCGGCTCGCGAGCCAAGCATCGCCCACCGGGCAAGGCCCGCCCGCCCGACACGCTCCGCCGGACCACAGCCCCAGGCATCACAGGCACGGTGCCAGAGGGCATCGAGGTAGCGGCGACGGACGTGCATCGCGTCGAGGCCGTACCAGTCGCCCGGCTGATCGAGTACGGCCGCGCCATACTCGGCGGCGGCAGTCACGACCTCGGCATCGAGTCGCTCGACCGCGTCTTTCAAAGCATCAAGCGAAAGCGGGCAGCCCGGCACGTAGAGCGTCCGCAGCGCCCGGTACTGCAGCGGGCCTACACGCTCCACGCTTGCCAGTGGCAGCCGGGTGACGGCGACCGTCGCACCCCGCGCGGAGAGCCGGGCCAGGCTCTCCCGCACCCACTCCGCCACCTGCTCAACCGAGAATCCGTAGAGCAGGTCATTGCCGATATCGGTGACGAGGGCCTGCACCGGCCGCCCGTCGCCGACCCCCTCGCGATCGAGCGCCCGCCAGAGACCAGAGCCGAGGATCGACGGCAGCCGTCGCATCAGCACGCGACTATTGGCCCCGTATGACCGGCCATGACCGGCCGCGACAAAGAGGTCGACCGGGCCCGGCTGCCGCGCGGTCGCCACCGCCACCAGCCGCGCGAGTCCGCGGGAGACGTTGCTCGCCCCGAGCACCACCACCGCCACGGCAGGCGAACCATCATTCCCCACGCCGCCGCCCTGCGCTTGGCCGCTCACGGCCATCGCCCGCCGCCGGAGAGCGTCTGGTAGCACGATACCGCCAGCATCGCGAACATGATGCCAAGGTAAGCCTCACCGCGAGTGTAGGCAAGCCAGGCCAACACGCCCCCCACGCCCACGCCAAGGATGTTGGCGATGCGGGCCGCATCGGGCACGCCGATCGTAAGCAGCCCCTCGCGCACCATCTGACCACCATCGAGCGGCGGCACGGGCATGAGGTTCAACAGCGGCCAGAAGATGTTGACCTGCAGCAGGAAGTACATGAGTGCGAAGAGCAACGGCGACTCAATCCGGTCGCCGTCATACAGACCCAGTCGGCTCCCGATCGCTTGAATCGGAAACGGCACGGCATACCCGGCCATCTTGAGTACGGCGATGAGCACGGCGACGAACATGAGTTGCGCCAACGGACCGGCCGCCGACACAAGAAACTGCTGCTGCGGCAGCCGGGCCCCGCGGCGGCCCCAGAGGGTCGGCACCGTGAGGCCGCCGAAGTGGTAGAGCACCACCTGCGTAGCCTGCCCGAAGAAGCGATAGACGAGGGCGTGGCCCATCTCGTGGATGAGGATCGAGATGAAGACAGCACCGATCCAGAGGATCAGGTAGCGGAGAAGCGCCTGCTGATCACCGGCCGCGAACGCCTGGCTGATGCCCCAGCCGAGTAAACCCGCGGCCAGCCAAAACCAGACCGACACGCGGACGGGAATCCCGGCGAGTGAAAATCTCAGATCGGCGGGCGTCGGCTGCGGTTCGGCGAGAAGCATCGCGACATTATGCAGACTTTGGCGATTCGCGGCCTTGGGGAAAAAAGCTGCTGATCCAGCGACTCACGCGGGGCTTGGGGTTGGTGTTTTTTGAATCACACAGGCCAATTCGTGCAGGCCCATGGGGTGGTCGATCCGGCGGGGATCCCGGAGCCA
>JBIKNV010000321.1:0-3960 GCA_044358475.1 Pirellulales bacterium
TGGCGGAACGTGGGATACTGAAAATTGGAAACGGGGAGATCAGCCTTCGACGGTAATCCCCATGCTGCGGGCGGTGCCCTCGATCATTCGCCGGGCATGGTCGGCATCTCGGGCGTTCAGGTCGGCCCCCTTGAGCCTGACAATCTCGTCGAGCTGGGCTTTCGTGACGGTGCCAACCTTGTCTTTGTTGGGCACGCCCGAGCCCTTTGCCAGTCCGACGAGCTTCTTGAGCAGGGCGGCCGCCGGAGGACTCTTGGTGATGAATTCAAATGAGCGGTCGTTGTACACGGTCACGACCACCGGAATCGCCATGCCGGCGGCCTCGCGGGTGCGGTCGTTGAACTGCTGCACGAACTGGCCGAGGTTGATGCCGAATCGGCCCAGCGATGTACCCACTGGCGGCGCGGGTGTTGCCTGCCCACCCGGCACCTGAAACTTCGCCTGTCCTACCATCTGCTTTGCCATCGTCGTGTTCCTTCGGATTCGTGCTCAAACGGTCTCGATCTGCCAGTACTCAATGTCGACGGGCGTGGAACGGCCGAAGATGCTGAGCATGACCGTCACGCGGCCATTGGCCTCGTCGATCGCCTCGACCTCTCCCTCGAAATTCTCGAACGTGCCCTCGTTGATCTTGACCCGGTCACCCTTCTTGAACGCAATTTTCAATCGGGGCGCCTCGTCCGCCTTCTCCTCTGTCTTATTGAGCAGTTTGGCGACGTCCTGCGGCAGCATCGGGCTGGGGCGGCCAGCGGAGCCGGTGAAATCACCGATGCCGCCGGTCTCCCGGACGAGGTACCACGTTTCGTCATTCAAGATCATGTTCACAAGGATGTAGCCAGGGTAGAGCTTGCGCCAAACCACGCGTTTTTTGCCACTTTTGAACTCGGTGACCTGCTCCTTGGGCACGATCACCTCCCCGAACCACTTGTCCATTCCCTGCATCGAGATGCGACGGAGGAGCGCATCGCGGATCGAATCCTCGCGATTGCTTTGCACCTTGAGAATGAACCAATGCATGTCGCCGACCGGCCTTTGCTCTTCGTCGCCGGCCATCTCGACGGGAGCGGCGTCTTCACTTCCGGAGAAGGGGTCGGCGAGCTCGGCGGGCGTGCCATCGTCCTCCTCGTCTTCGCCGGCGCCGATGCCCGCCACGTCCGCTGCGGCCTCGGGCTCGGCGGGGACTTCGCCGCGGGGCTCAACGCGGCTGCGATCGGCTTCGGTGTGCCGGGCGTCGGTGTCGAGCGATTCATCGGGAGAGGCGTGGGTCATGGGCATACCAGGAAGAACGGACAAAAAGCGGGATGACGAGTCGACTGATTACCCGAGGCCTTGAACAGCCCGGAGCACAAACCACCAAAAAAGATCGTAGGCCGCGAGGATGGCAGCCAATGCGAACATCAAGAAGATAATCACGACGGAACTGCGAATCACCTGGTCCACCGTCGGCCAGGACACCTTCGCCATTTCCGACTCGACAGCGATGAGGAAATCGGCGAACCGCGGCACATTGACGAGGCGAAAACAGAGCCAGGCGCCAGCCGCCATCAGCAGTCCGGGAACGAGAAACCGCACCACGCCCATGTCGGGCGATGGGGCGGTACCAGGGGCTACGGCGAACCATAACGGCAAGAGTTGCGCCAGCCGCCACACCGCGATCGCCAGTGTGCCGGCCAGAGCGGCGAACGTAAGTTGTCGGGTCACCCGTCCTTGGGATCGCTTGTAGACCGAAGCCCGCAGCAACTCCCGCAACAGTCCGCCTTCGAGTTGTCGTTGTGATGTACCTGCCATAGTTGTTCTCTACGTCGGCCTCGAGCAGGGGCGGCGGGAATCGAACTCGCAACCTCTGGTTTTGGAGACCAGCGCTCTGCCAGTTGAGCTACGCCCCTGTGGGGAGGAGGGCGGGGCCGTGCCCGCCCTCCCCTGTTTCAAACCAGTCCGGGGCTGGGACCCCGGACTTAATCAGTCCAGAATCTTGGTGACAACCCCCGAGCCGACGGTCTTGCCGCCTTCGCGGATGGCAAATCGGACACCATCGTCCATGGCGATCGGCACCATCAACTCGACCTCCATCTTCACGTTGTCGCCCGGCGAGCACATCTCGACGCCGCCCAGGAGTTTGGTCGCTCCGGTCACGTCGGTGGTGCGGAAGTAGAACTGCGGACGGTACCCGGCGAAGAACGGGGTGTGACGACCGCCTTCCTCTTTGGACAGCACGTAGACCTCGCACTCGAACTTCTTGTGGGGCTTGATCGACCCCGGCTTGGCCAATACCTGACCACGCTCGATGTCTTCGCGGGCAACGCCACGGAGAAGGCAGCCCACGTTGTCGCCGGCCTGTCCGCTGTCGAGCACCTTCTTGAACATCTCAACGCCGGTGACCGTCGTCTTCACCGACTTTTCCTTGAGTCCCACGATCTCGACTTCATCGCCCACCTTCACCAGCCCCCGCTCGATTCGGCCCGTTGCGACCGTGCCGCGGCCTTCGATCGAGAACACGTCTTCGATGGCCATCAGGAACGGCTTGTCGAGCTCGCGGACAGGCTCCGGAATGTAGGAATCGACTGCGTCGAGAAGTTCGGCGATGCACTTGTTCTTCTCCGGATCGGCCGGATTGTCGTAGGCCGGCTTGCCAGCGCCCCGGATGATCGGAATGTCGTCGCCCGGGTAGCCATATTTGGTGAGCAGTTCGCGGATCTCCATCTCGACGAGGTCGAGCAGTTCGGCATCATCAACAAGGTCGACCTTGTTGAGGAACACGACCAGCGCCGGCACGCCCACCTGGCGGGCCAACAGGATGTGTTCCCGCGTCTGCGGCATCGGGCCGTCGGCAGCGCTCACCACCAGAATCGCTCCGTCCATCTGGGCCGCCCCAGTGATCATGTTTTTCACGAAGTCGGCGTGGCCCGGGCAATCAATATGAGCGTAGTGACGCTTGGCGGTCTCGTACTCCACGTGGCTGACGGCAATGGTGACCGTCTTGGTTTCGTCACGGACCGTGCCGCCCTTGGCGATATCGGCGTAGCTTTTGGCGACGGCGAGATTTTTGGCCGCCTGGACGGCGACCAATGCGCCGGTGAGCGTCGTCTTGCCGTGGTCGATGTGCCCGATCGTGCCGACGTTGACGTGGGGCTTGGTCCGCTCGAACGTATCCTTTGCCATGCTTTTCCTCGATCTTCCTCGTTGTGGTGGCCGCAGGCACCGCTGCCTGCCTCAAACTTTTCTACCCGTTTCGTTTCGCCCGGGCACGCCCCGAACGAAGTGTTTTGTGCGCTCTACTGTACGTGGTGAGTTGTGTGGTGTGATTCGTGTGGTGACCGAAGCTGCTGATGGGACTCGAACCCATGACCTCGTCCTTACCAAGGACGTGCTCTACCAACTGAGCTACAGCAGCGGATGAGCCCTCGAGGCCGATGGCATGTGTGGGCTTGTGGTGTGGACGGTTGAGGTGATGGTTCCTGGCGTTGAAAGCGGGTGAAGGGAATCGAACCCTCGTCTTTAGCTTGGAAGGCTATTGCTCTACCATTGAGCTACACCCGCAACGATTGAGGGCGGGACTGCCTGGTGGCGTGACTGGGGAGTGCAGGATTCGAACCTGCGAAGGCAGAAGCCATCAGATTTACAGTCTGACCCCTTTGACCGCTCGGGAAACTCCCCTTGCTTTCGTGGATGGTGTGCGTGTTGCCTTCGTCTCTGGTGTGAATGGATGATCGGTGGGCGGTTCAGCGGCGTGGAAGGAACGTGATCGCAACGGGCAAGGGCGGCAGCGGTGACTCCCGCAACGCCCGGTGCATGGGGCGATGGCGAGCCTCCGGAATCACCGGCCTCCGGATTCGTCGTGCTGAGCTAGCGGCGGGAGTTGAACCCGCAACCTGCTGATTACAAATCAGCTGCTCTGCCAATTGAGCTACGCTAGCGGCCGGTCGAAACCGCGAAACACCGTAGTGTAAGGATTCGTCGGGG
>JBIKNV010000494.1:0-2713 GCA_044358475.1 Pirellulales bacterium
TGACGGCCTCCCCGTTTCTTGATCCATCCGGGATGAACCCATGCCGACGTGCCCCTTTCCAGGCCAGAGGAAAAACCGCGCGCCGGGGCCCTGAGGCCCCCGGCGCGCGTCGTCATCTCCTTTGACGGGCCATTGAGGCCCGCGAAGGCTGCCAAGGTTTTTCGCTTCCCCGGGCCATCCTTGATGCCACGGCCATCATTCCGGCGGCTGGATCTTGGCCGACTCGAATTCGTCGGCAGTGTCGGTTGGCGGCGCGACCAAGGCGAGGGCTCGAGCCTGAAATCCTTTCTCCTTCAAATACTCGACCCGATCGAGCGCCTCATCGAGCGTCGGGTAATGGGCGGGCAGGTTCCGGTATTCATCGTCGTGCTCCATCGTCCACGCAGTCGCTGTACTCGGTATCCCGGCCACGCAATACCCGTAGACACCCAAGTGAACGGTTTCATGGTCGTCGCTCATGGTTCAGATCTCCATCGGGTTGGGGAACTCTGCCCTGCCGCGCCGTGCGGCAGGGCGTTGGTGCACTCGTGCATCGATCGTCGCATTCCGGAGCGTTCGGACCGGTTTTGGTTCTCCGCCTGTGGCTCGGCCAAACCCTTCGTGGCTGGTGCCACACCGGCCGGCAGCCGCATTCGAGCCGAACGCTGCTGGCGGCCACCACTGCCCTGCCCCCGGGCCCGAAGGGCCCACGCGCGAGTGATTCATTGCAGGCGTGCTCCACGTCATCAATGAGATGGCTGGGCGTGTCCCCATTCATATATGGCGGGGCGAACGATCCGATCGCCGGAATCGCCGCCGCCCGGCCGCAATCCGAGCCACGCTGTTGACACTGTTGCATAACACTGTAAGATACTGCCATGACGATGAAAAAACCACCCTCCGGCGAACTCACGCTCCCCGAACTGGTCGAGGCCCTGGCCGGGCTTCTGGCCAGCGGTTACGACGGCGCCCGCAGTGGCCGGGTTCGCGATCTCCCGGATGCCCGCACGGTCCGCTGGTATCAGACGCTGGGCATGGTCGACCGACCGGCGGCATTCCGGGGTCGGACGGCCTTGTACGGCCGCCACCATCTCCTCCAGCTCGCCGCGATCAAGAAGCTTCAGTCGTCCGGTTTTCCATTGGCTGACATCCAGCGGGGTCTGGCCGGAAAGAACGACGCGGAACTGGCCCGGTCGGCCGGGGCTGCCCTGAAGCACGTCGACCAGTTCGTCGAGCGTGTCATTCTCGCTCGTTCCAAGGCCGCTGCAACCAACTTGGCCGCCGCCGTAGCCGGGAAACACGAGTCTCCGCCTCGCCGTGCATCGGCGTTTTGGAAAGGCCAGCCCGCTGCTCTTGCGACGCCTGCCCCGGTCCTGTCCGCACCCAGCGGCATGCGATCGGCCAGTCTCGGCGACGCCGGAATGCTGCTCTGGAATGGTCGTGAGCTCACCGCGGCAGAGCGGGCGACGCTCGTCCGACTCGCAGGCCCGCTCGTCACATTTCTCAATTCCGTTCAATCGTCCGCTGCCAGCGCCCCGGCCGAAGGTGCTCCTCAGGCAGCCTCCTCCATCCGTCGGCCGGAAGAAGGAGCCCGCCCATGATTCGCGTTCTCACGGCCGACGAGTTGAAGGATCTCCTGGGCGATCGGGCGGAAGCGGGCTTCGGTTCGATCGAGACCTTCCAGGGCTGCCTGCCGCTCACGGCCCTCGAGGTCGATGTGCAGATCGAGGGGCTGGCGGCAGAAACCACCGTCCTGCAGAAATTCCGCAATGTCTTCGACGAGCCGCTCGAGGCCACCTACATTTTTCCGCTGCCGCCGCGGGCCGCGGTCACCGGCTTCCGCATGACGGTCAACGATACGGTGGTCGAAGGTCGCATCGACGAACGCGGCAAGGCCCGCGAGGACTACATCACAGCCATCGCCGAAGGCCGAACGGCCAGCATCGCCGAGCAGGAGCGGGCCGACATCTTCACGCTGCGGGTCGGCAACATTCCGCCCAAATCGACCGCCCGCATCGAACTGATCCTCGTCGCTCCCGTGGCGGTCGATTCGCTCGAGGCCACGTATCGGTTTCCGCTGGTCGTGGCGCCGCGGTACTGCCCGGGTGTGGCGATCGTCGGCGACGCCGTGGGCGACGGCATCGCCGCCGACACCGATCTCGTGCCAGACGCGTCGCGGATATCACCGCCGGTGCTGCTGCCGGGATTCGCGAGCCCCGTGAAGCTGGGCATACGGGTGCGGATCGCTGCCGGGGCGATGACCGTAGTGCAGAACCGCACGGCCGGATCACTTGGGTGCACGCTGCCCGCAAGGGAGGACCACGATGCCGACGGCAGCCTGACCGTGACGGTCGTGCCCGGGCAGCGGCTCGATCGCGACTTTATCCTCCGATGGGGCATCGCGGCCGATACCGTCGCGACCACGACCCTGCTGGTCGAGCCCGATGCCGTGCGGCCGGCCGGCCTTGGCACCGGTAAGCCGGCCGAGGAGGCCCCCGGCGACGGCACGTTTTCGCTCGTGATCGTGCCGCCATCGAAGGTCACCGCCGGGAAACAGTCGCCACGCGACGTGGTGTTCGTGCTCGACCGATCGGGCAGCATGGGCGGCTGGCAGATGGTGGCCGCCCGCCGTGCGGTGGCCCGCATGGTCGACACCCTCTCTGCGGAAGACCGCGTGTCCGTCCTGGCGTTCGACGACTCCGTTGAACACTGCGGCGACACACCGCACCTGGCC
>JBIKNV010000029.1:0-13229 GCA_044358475.1 Pirellulales bacterium
CTTCCGGCAGCATGACGATGCGGGGGCCTTCGAGTCGCTCGTGCGTCGCTATGAAAGCGAGTTGTTCAGTTACCTCCGTCGCTATCTCGGCAATGCCGAGATGGCGGAGGACGTCTTTCAGGCTACGTTTCTGCAGATCCACTTGAAGAAGGATCAGTTCGAGGACGGCAGACGATTTCGCCCGTGGCTCTACACGATCGCGACGAACCAGGCCATCGACGCCCAACGGAGGAACAAGCGCCACCGCATGGTGAGCCTCGACCACCGTACCGGCGGGGAGGACGACGTCGGCACGCTCGTGGAAATGCTCTCGGGCAGTGATCGCACAGCCGATGAAAAGATGGAGGATGAGGAGGCCCGCGAGTGGGTGCGTGTCGCAGTCGGGGATTTGCCCGAAACGCTGCGGTCCGCCCTCCTGTTGGTCTACCATCAGGGCATGAAATACCGGGAGGCAGCCGATGTGCTCGGCATCCCGGTGGGCACGGTGAAGAGCCGTCTCCACGCAGCTCTCCTCAAACTCAATGAGACATGGCAGGCGGATCATTCCGCGACACGATGAAACGGACCCACCGACACCTGCTGAGAGACATGTGATGCGAGAGAATCTGGTCGGCTTTTTGCTGGGGGCTCTGGAGGAGCCCGACGATGCGCGGGTGCAGGCGGCGCTGTCCGATCCGCGTGATGGTGCGACCATGCGCCGGGATCTCGACCTGCTCCGCAAGGCGTTGCGGCCGCTGGAGCGGGATCGAGGGATCGATCCGCCCCCTTCCGGGCTGGCCAGCCGCACGCTCGCGTTCGTGCAGTCGCATGCGACGGAAGCCCCCGACACCATGTTCTCGCCGGCGGCCGACACACCGATCACGCTCGGGGGGGCGCGGGTTTGGCTCGACCGCACGATCATGGCCGCGGCAGCGTTGGCAGCGTCGGTGCTCGTGGCTCCGCTCCTGCTCGAAGCGATCACGGAGTCGCGGGCCCGTCGGGCCGAGCGGAACCTGCAAAAAATCTCGAATGGCCTGCAAGGCTATGCCGAATCGCATCGCGTCTACCCCACGCCGCCGGACTCCGGCCCGCTCTCACGGGCCGGTTTGTATGCACCAACGCTCGTCTCAGAACATCGGCTCGTGGCTGACGACGGGACGGTGCTCGTGCCGGGGGCTCGCCGGGGGCGGACGAAGGACTTCCGTGTGCCGTCGCTCGAGGAACTCAAGGGGGCGGTCGGCACGCCGCAGTTCGAGGAACTCGTGAAGACCATGGGCGGGGATTTTGGATACACGCTCGGCCATCGTGACACCGAGGGGCGGCTTGTGCCCAACCTCAATCACCGTCGCGAGCATCATCCGATCGTGGCCGACGCGCCCGATTCCTGTTGCGAGAAAAGCAGCAACCATCCCGGTGGCATCCATTACATCCTGTTCGAGGATGGTCGAGTGGCCCGGGTGTTTCTCGACGGCCTCCACGATGATGGTGACCATCTCTATCGCAATGAGGATGGGGAAACAGCCGCCGCCGACCACCCTGAGGATGCGGTGATCGGCGACTCGCACCACCAGCCGTGACGCACGACCGGCCTACTTCAGCAACGAGCGGGCGGCGGTGGCGATCGCGTCGGCAGTGATGCCGAAGTGCTTGTACAGTGCCGGGGCTGGGCCGGAGGCGCCGAAGCCCTGCATACCGATGAAGATGCCGCGGGGGCCGATCCACTTGTCCCAGCCGAAGCCACAGGCCGCCTCGCAGGCCACGCGCGCCGTGATTGCCGCCGGCAGCACGCTCTCTCGGTACGCCGCGTCCTGCTCCTCGAATCGATCCCAACTCGGCATGCTCACGACGCGGGCCCGTACGCCCTGCTTGGCAAGTTCCGCCGCCGCGTCGAGGCAGATGGGCACTTCACTACCGGTGCCGATGAGGATGCAATCGGGCTTGCCATCCGATGGATCCTTGAGCACGTAGGCACCACGGGTTACTCCGGCGGCGTTGCCGAGACCGCTACGGTCGAGCGTGGGGAGGTTCTGCCGCGAGAGCACGATCACGGCTGGCCGATCGGATCGCGGGAGGATCGTGCGGTAGGTCTCAGCCACCTCGTTGGCGTCGGCAGGGCGAAACACCGACAGCCCGGGTACGGCCCGAGCGCTGGCGAGTTGTTCGATAGGCTGGTGCGTGGGGCCGTCCTCGCCCAGGCCGATCGAGTCATGGGTGAGCACGTAGATCACCCCGAGGCCTCCGATCGCCGAGAGCCGCAGCGAAGGCTTCAGATAATCGAAGAAGACGAAGAACGTGGCGCAGTAGGGACGCAGGCCAGACAGCGCCATGCCGTTACACGCCGCCGCCATGCCATGCTCGCGGATGCCGAAATGGAGGTTGCGGCCGCCGGGGTTCGCCGCGCTCAAGCCGCTTTCCGCGTCGATGAGCGTCATCGTGGAGGGGGCGAGGTCAGCCGAGCCGCCCAGGAACCAGGGCACGGCAGCGCTGATGGCCTGGAGCACTTTTCCCGACGAGACGCGAGTGGCCAGCCCCTTGGCGTCGGCTGGAAAGCATGGGATCGCCTTGTCCCAGCCGTCGGGAAGCTTTCCGGCGATGAACGCCCGCAGTTCGCCGCCGAGCGAGGGAACCGTCGTCGCGTACTCGTCCATCGTCTTGTTCCACGCATCATGCCCGCGGCTGCCGCGGGCGGCCAGCGTGGCGGCGAAGTGGGCGGGCACCTCTGGTGGCACGAGGAACTGGGCATCGGCCGGCCAGCCATAGGACTCCTTGGCACCCTTGATCTCGTCGGCCCCGAGCGGGGCCCCGTGGGCGGCATGCGACCCGGCCTTCTTCGGGGCTCCATAGCCGATGACGCTCTTCACGATGATGAGCGTGGGCTTGTCCTTCTCCGCCTTGAAGGCACGAAGGGCCTTGGCGATGGCGGTGGTGTCATTGGCATCGTCGACATGTTCGACCCGCCAGCCGAGGCCGTGAAATCGCTCCGCCACATGTTCGCTGAAGGCGAGGTCGGTCTCTCCCTCGATCGTGATCGAGTTGTCGTCATAGACCCAGCAGAGGTTGGCCAGCTTGAGGTGGCCGGCGATCGAGGCCGCCTCGGCCGCCACACCCTCCATCAGGTCGCCGTCGCTGCAAAGGACGTAGGTGTCGAAATCAAACAGCGTGTGGCCTGGCTGGTTGTAGTGGGCTCCCAGCCAACGCGACGCTATTGCCATCCCGATCGAATTGCCGCAACCCTGGCCGAGCGGGCCGGTGGTGGTCTCGATGCCGGCGGTCATGTGATGCTCGGGATGGCCCGCGCACACGCTGTCGAGTTGACGAAACCGGCGGATCTCGGCGAGCGACACGGCCGGCTGGTCACTGCCGGCCTCCCGCCGAATGCCTGCCAGGTGGATGAGCGAATAGAGCAGCATCGACGCATGGCCGCAGGAAAGCACGAACCGGTCGCGGTTGGGCCAGGCGGGGTCGGCCGGATCGTAGCGAAGGAACTCCTTCCAGATCGTGAAGGCGACCGGGGCGAGAGCCATCGGCGTGCCCGGATGGCCGCTCTTGGCCGCCTCGACCGCATCCATGGAGAGCGTGCGAATCGTGTCGATCGCCAGACGGTCGAGGTCGGTGGCTGGGGCGGGACGGCTGGGCGCGGCGGAAGAAGCGGACATGAAAGAAACTCTCCTTACTCGTGGTTGATTTCGCGAGGAGTGTACCGCCTCGGCGAAATTCCCGTCCATGGCCGGCGGAAATGCCGGAGCCCAATCACCGTGAAAGGTGGCGGCGGTACTCGTCGTCGAGCGTCGCGTAGTCGGTCTTGCACAGGCGGGCAAGCGTGTCGGAATCGACCGACCCGGTGTAGATCCTCACGAGATATTCAACGAATGCCTCGCGATACTGGCCCTGCAGACCCGTCATGAAGAAGTCAGCGAGCCCCGAGATCTGGCTGTAGAGCGGCGGCAGGTCGGCGCGGGCCTGAAATGCCGTGCGACCGAGGGCTGTAAGTTCGGCCAAGGGCACGTAAAAGTCGTCCTCCAAGAGCCGCTGTCGGGCGGCCGGTGCGCGGCCGGCATCAATGCCGCCGAGTGTCCAGCCAAAGTCGGTCCGCTGCATGCTCTCCATAAAGCAAGCCGCCGCTTCGACGGCCCAGAAGCCGCAGCGCTCGCCAACAAGCGGGCTGGTCTTTCGCATCTCGCCAAAGAGCTGGTGGGTGGCCTCGTGGTGCACCGTCGTCGGTGTCCGCTCCTCGCCCACGAAGAACCAACTGGTTCGCGTTGGCGTCCAGTAGATACCGAGTGTCTGGGCGATGAGCGGCTCGAGGTTGCCCATTTCGGCGATGTACTGCTCCCGATCGGCAGTGAGCACGGCGGCAAACGGTCCACGGGTCGGTGGGCGACCACGGCCCTCGAACTGCCGCTCCAGTCCGGCCGGCTCCGTTTGAAAGCCTCCGAAAACCTGCAGCCAGATTGCGTACGTCTCCTCCATCTGACGGGCCAGCGCGGCGGTTTCCTTCCCGCCTGCGGTCGAGCGGATCTGCCAGTGGTCAGACACAAACGTCGAGGCTCGATCGAGGGGCCGTGGTCCGGTCGCCACGTCGGCGGCCCGTACCCAGCGGCCGCGGTCATACCGCTCGCCCTCCTGATACCGGGAGAGCCGCGAGCGAGGGAGCCAGCCAAACTCATCCGACCAGGCCTCTCCCTTGTCGAGTCGCCGAGCCACCTCGGGCCAGACCCATTCGTCTCCCCGCTTCACCCATCCGCCGGCTTCGCGCCCGCGGGCATGATCGGGGTCCTCCCGGAGCACGCGGCTCAAGAGCCGCACGGCGTCGCAGCCGCGCTGGGTGAAGCGTGGGCCAACAGCATGGGATTGGGCTGCCTCGACGGCCAGTGCGAAAAGCCCATCCGCCCGCGCGCGTCGCGCGGCGACGAAGTCTCGCCAGATCATTTCGGCCGCTGGCGTGGCGATGCTCTCCGGTTGGGCCAGTCGTGAGGGGACCTCGACCACGACCATCCGGTCTGCAGTCGTCGGCAGTTCCCACTCGCTGATCATGGCCGCCAGAGGTGCGAGCCCTTGCTCAGCCGCCCGACGCTCGAGCACGTCGGAAGTCGTCCGCCACCGTTCGGCGAGTTCCTGCTCACCCGGCAGAGCCGGCTCCACGGCAGCAAGCGGCACGGAGGATATGAAAACTGCTGCGAGAAAGACGAACTTTTCACTCAGCCGACGACGAATGGCACGATGTTCCACCGTCGGCCTCCCTCTTCCGAACTGAGGCGGGCAGCCAATCACGTTTCCTTGGCGAAGGCGGAGTCGAACTGCTGGCGGCTCGGGGCGAAGTCGAGGTTGTGCACAAACTCGGCCGCTTCGGCGGCACCGTGCTCCCGGTCCATGCCGCAATCCTCCCATTCCACCGACAACGGCCCTTCGTACCCGATCTGGTTCAGGGCCCGGATGATCTCCTCGAAGTCGACCCCTCCCCGACCCGGCGAGCGGAAGTCCCAGCCGCGGCGCGGATCGCCGAAGTTGAGATGGCTGCCGAGGATGCCGCCGCGGCCGTTGAGGGTCACCGCAGCGTCCTTGATGTGGACGTGGTACACCCGGTCATGGAACGTGCGAATGAATTCAACCGAGTCGACGCCCTGCCAGTGAAGATGGCTCGGGTCGAAGTTGAAGCCAAACTCTTCGCGGCGGCCGAGGGCATCGAGAGCCCGTTGGGCCGTGACGGTGTCGAAAGCGATCTCGGTGGGATGCACCTCCAGCGCGAACCGCACGCCGCATTCGGCGAACACGTCGAGGATCGGGTGCCAGCGATCGGCAAACTCCCGGAAGCCGGCATCGAGCATCGAGTCGGGCACCGGTGGAAAGGAATAGAGCAGGTGCCAGATCGATGAACCGGTGAAGCCGTTGACCACCGAGACGCCGAGTTGCTGGGCAGCCCGGGCCGTCTTCTTGATCTCTTCGGCGGCCCGCTTGTTGACTCCGGCCGGATCGCCGTCGCCCCAGACGTGCGGGGGCAGGATCGCCTTGTGCCGCTCGTCGATGCGATCGCAGACAGCCTGGCCGACGAGATGGCAGGAGATGGCGTAGACCGAGAGATCATTCCGCTCGAGGGTGTCTCGCTTGGCAGCGCAGTAGCCGCTCTCTTCGAGAGCTCGAGTGACGTCGAAATGATCGCCCCAGCAGGCCAATTCGAGACCTTGATAGCCGAACTCGCTGGCCTTGCGGGCGAGGTCCTCCAGTGGCATGTCGGCCCACTGGCCGGTGAAGAGCGTGACGGGGCGAGGCATGACGGTATTCCTGGGCGAGCAACGAAGGGAAGAGAGTTTTGACGAAGTGTAAAGCCGAACGGGGAAATCCGAAAGCCGGGGGTCATCTGCGGATGACACTCCGCAAAAGCCACAGTCCCCAGAGCGTGATCAGTACGTTGCCTGCCCAGACGGCCGGGGGCGGGAAGGCTCCGGCCTTCACCCGCGACACACCCATCATGAAGATCGGGTAATAGACGACGAGGATCGGCAAGAAGCAGAGAAAGAAGCTCGTCAGGAAGTCGGCATTCCTCATGCGGATCGCCATCGGCGCGCCGACGAGGACGAAGCAGAGGCAGCTGAAGCCGTTGGCCCACCGTCGCCATGGCTCCATGACGATGCGAAGGAGACGGTTGTTGTGGTGGACCGCCTGTGCTTCGTACCCGGCGACGGCGGCAGGTGTCGTCTGCTCGAGGTGGCCCGAAAGGATGGACAAGGCCTGCTGCCCTGCAGCCAGTTGTTTGAGCTGTTCGAGACGCTTCAGTTCCTCGGCACGCGCCGACGAAAAATCGGCCATGGCGATTTCAGACGGACTCGTGGAGGCGAGTCCCTTGCGGCTCACCGCATCCAGCGGCACCTTGCGAACGATCGTGTCGGGGAAGACCGCCTTCACGTCGCCCATATGCAGCGTGCCATCGTGGAATGTGACGATCAGTTCGCTGGCATCGGCCGCGGTCGTGATTTCTGCCTCAGCCGCCGAAACGGTGGCTGGCGTGCCACCGGCCCCGCCCTGGGTAAACGACAGCGTGGGGCGGATCAGCCGACGCCCCTCCACGCCCTTCACATTGATCGAAACTTGTGGCGTGCTGTAGGACCGCTGCTGTCGCAGCCGGCCGTAAATGATTTCCTCCACGCTGTTCACGATCACCCGCCGCACGCCGTCACGCCCCCACGACACGGCCACGTCGTTAAGCCATACCGAGACAAAACTTACGACCACTGCCAACGCGATCGCCGGCCAGATCGCCGCCATCGGCGTGATGCCGGCTGCCTTGAGGGCGGTGATCTCGTTGGCGGCTGACATTCGGCCGAACACGCTGGCCACTGCAAAAAGCATCGTGCCCGGCACGGCAAACCGCATCGCCTCCGGCAGCACGAAGGGCACGAGCCTGGCAATCTGGAGAAGCCCCAGGCCCTGCTGCTGGGCTTCTTTCACGAGTCCGACGACGAGCATGAACAGCGTGAGCGCAGAGAGCGACACCAAAAAGACCTGCAGCAGTTCGATCAGCACGTAACGGGAGATGATCTTCATGGCTGCCGCAGTCTAGCTACGCGTCAGTCGCCATCGGCAGGCCGATCTGGCCCGCCATGGTCGCCTTGCTGGGCCTTGGTGGTGGCACGGTGCCGTGGTAACGCCTCCGCGATGAGGCAGAGAGCTGTGGCGGCGGCGACGATGGCGAGGTCAAAACCATGGGCCACGCTTCCCTCACGCACTTCGGCCACGAGCGGGAGGAGTTGTTCCCGATCGGTGCCGTCCAGTCCGGCCGCCGCTGAGTCGATGCTCCGTGCGATTCCCTCCAGGAGCGACTTGTTGGGAGCGCAGTCGGCTTCCTGATAGGAGCCATGCCCCGGCCGGGCGGCCCGCGACCCGGCAGGAACGGTTTTTGCGGATTTCACTGATGCCAGCAGGGCATTCGCCAGAAAGACGATCGTGGCCAAGGCGGTCACCGCAGTGCCAATGGCGACAACGGCTTCCATCGTGGGGGAACTCGGCCGTATCAGGTCACCCTTCAGGACAAGGCTCACGAAAAAACAGATGCCCGCGGCGACCAGCGACTTCCAGGCGATCTCTTGCGATGATGAAACCGCTTCGACGCCGTCTGTCAGAAGCCATGGCTCCTGTTTGGCGTAGGAAGTCGTGACCTCCTCCGGGCCCGCCTTGGCAACCAACACGGTCACGTTGTCCGGCGCGCCGCGGGCGAGCGTCAGGCCTACGAGCGCCTTCGTCGCCCGATCCACGTCGGGAAGATGCGAGGCGAGGAGGCCGATCTCCGCGTTGCTCACCTGACCGGAGAGGCCGTCGCTGCAGAGCACGAAGATGTCGCGATTCTGCACCGGCAACGGGCCTTCGAGGTCGGGTTCGACTTCGGGGTGGGGGCCCATTGATCGCGTGATGATGTTCTTCGGAATGCCCTCGGCCTCCTTCTCTGGAAGGCCGCACTCCCAGGCCAAGGAGTGGTCGCGGGTGAGTTGCTCGATGCGATGGCCACGGATGCGGTACACCCGGCTGTCGCCGACATGTCCGATCAGCACGCCCCGCGGCACCAACGCGACGGCGCTGCAGGTGGTGCCCATGCCCTTGAAGCCGGGATGCGTCTCTCCCTTGTCAAAGATCTCGGCGTTGGCTTGGCGCATGGCCCGCTGCAGTGCTTCGGGCGGCGTGTTGTGGATCAGTTGTTCATAGAGTTGGGGCACCCGTTCCACCGCCATGCGGCTGGCCTCTTCACCGGCGGCGTGGGCTCCCATGCCGTCGGCAACGATGAAAAACCAGCCGTGTTTCCGGAACGCCTCGGGGCCGGGCGGCGGGAGAATGGCGTGGGCGTCCTGATTGATGGCCCGTCGGCAGCCCACATCGGAGCGGCCGCCGGACGCGAGGGTAGTGCCGTTTCCCAAACGTGGAAGCCCCGGGGAGTTTCAGAATCGATGGAATCTGCAGATTCTAGCGGGAGCGTGGAGCCAGGGCGATATGCGTTCGCGAAGTCAATCCGGGCGGTGCAAGGCTGATCTGGCGGCGGGAATTCAGCCTTTCTATGGTCTCCGGCATGCGTCGCGAGATTCGAGCCATCACGACAGCGGCCGTCGGCCTGTTCACCCTGCTGGCAGTTGCCGGCTGTGTGCAGCGGCGGATGACGATTCGCAGCAATCCGCCGGGTGCGCTTGTCTATGTCGACGATTACCAGATCGGCACCACACCCGTGTCGACGGACTTCATCTATTACGGCACCCGCAAGATTCGGCTTGTGAAGGATGGCTACGAGACGCTCACGGTGCGGCAGCCCTTCCCGCTGCCGTGGTACCAGGTGTTTCCGCTCGACTTCGTGACGGAGAACCTCTGGCCGGCAGAGATTCGGGATGAACGGGTGGTCGATCTAGCCATGATGCCGGCGGCGACGACGCCGCCGGAAGAGGTGGTGGGGCGTGCCGAGGTGGCGCGGTTGAGCGCCGGAGGCGGCGCGGCTGCGCCGGCGCCGGTCGTCGTGCAGCCGGCACCCGTGCAGCCGCAACCGCTGCCGCAGTTCCCTCTCCAGCAAACTCCGCAGCCCGTTCCCGTTCTTCCCCCGCAGCCACTGCCTCCGCCGGCAATCGGCCCGACGTTCCCGCCCCCCCCTTCGCCCCTACAGGGATTGCAGCCGCCGCTGCAGAACGCGCCGCGGCAGGGCGTGCCGAGCCTCGGCATGCCATAATCGATGGATGGTCGAATCCAATGCTTCCCCTGCCGACTCGCGGGCGGCACTCGATGTCTTGAAGCTCGCCCGGCTGCGCGGCCTGTTGCACGAGATCCTTCCCGGCAACGCGTTCTATGCCGCGAAGTTCGCCCGCGTGCCTGAGCCAACGGCGCTCGAATCCCTCGACGCGTTGGCAGAATGGCCGTTCACGTTCAAGGATGAACTTGTCGAGGCGTCGTCGCTGGCCGCCGCCGTTGATCGGCCGGGAGGGCCTGGCAACCTGACCTATCCGCTCGAGCGGTATGTGCGGTACCACCAGACCAGTGGTACACACGGTCGACCGCTACCAGTCTTCGATACCGCGGAGGACTGGCGGTGGTGGATGGACTGCTGGCGGATCGTCCTCGAACGCGGCCGCGTGCAGGCCGGCGACCGTGTGTTCGTGGCCTCGTCGTTCGGTCCGTATGTCGGCTTCTGGAGTGCCTTCGACGCCGCCACGAGTGTGGGGGCGATGGCGATTCCCTCCGGTGGCATGTCGACGATCGCGCGGCTGGACCTCCTCCGCACCGTCGGTGCGACCGTGCTCGTGGCCACGCCGAGCTATGCGTTGCATCTGGCCGAGGTGGCCCGCGACCAGAAGATCGACACGGCAGCCCTGCCGGTGCAGGTGGTGATCGTGGCGGGTGAGCCGGGGGGCTCATCGCCCTCCGTACGATCGCGGCTGGCGGAGGCCTGGGGGGCGGCAGTGCTCGATCATGCCGGCGCCACGGAGGTGGGGCCGTGGGGCGTGGGCGACCTGCGGGGCCATGGCCTCGATGTGATCGAGCCGTGGTTTCATCCGGAATTTCTGGCAGTGGAGACAGGCCTGCCGGCGGCAGCGGGCGAGCTTGCCGAACTCGTGCTCACGACGCTCGGTCGTGCCGGCGCCCCTGTGATCCGCTATCGCACTGGCGACCTCGTGCGGCCGCGCTGGCCGAGCGACGCGGAGGTGGCTGCCGGCTCATGCCCGTGGGTCCGGCTTGACGGCGGCGTGCTCGGTCGGGCCGACGACATGCTGATCGTCCGCGGCGTCAACATCTTTCCCGGGGCGATTGACGACATCGTCCGCAGCTTTCCCGAGATCGTCGAATACCGGCTCACCGTGGCCAACCGCGACAGCCTCGATACGATGCTGTTGGAGATCGAGGACCACCTCGACGACCCTGGCCGCGTGGCCATGGAACTGCAACTGCGGCTGGGGCTGCGGGTCGAGGTGGTGGTCGCTCCGCTCGGCAGCCTGCCGCGGTTCGAGGGCAAGGGCCGGCGGATCATCGACCAGCGGCCCCACGTGACGAGGCGTCCCACACCATGAGCCATCCGGTCCCTACCGCGATCCGTCGTCGCGACAACGGATCGATCGAGATCACCTGGAGCGACGGAGCGGAGGGTGTCGCCACGCCACGCGCGCTCCGCGATGCCTGCCCGTGCGCCTCCTGCCGCGAAAAGCGGGTTGAGCCGGCAGGCGTTGAGGGAGCCAGCCTTTTGCAGGTGCTCAAGCCCGAGGAGATCGCCCCGCTGTCGATCACCGGCATGAGCCCGGTGGGGCAATACGCCTACAAGATCGCCTTCTCCGACGGCCACGACAGCGGCATCTACACGCTGGAGTATTTGCGGGAGCTCACGCCATGCCGACCGCTGCCGCGTTGATCACGGCGGCGATGCGGACGGCATCATGGCAGGCATCCTCGCTGGCTCCCGCGCCGATCAGGTGGGCCTCGTGGTTGCGGATGCAGAGTTCGCAGCCGGCCAACGCCGCACAGCCGAGGCTCATCAGCTCGAATGTCTGCTTGTCGGTGGCCGGCTGCGCCATCCGGCTCATCCGTAGCCGCGGCGGCCGGGCTTCGTAGCTCTCCTTCCCCAGCATGTGGCGAAACCGGTAGTAGACCATGTTCATCGCCATCACCCCGGCGGCGGCCACGGCGTCGGAAATCACGGCCGCGGCCGTGTCGCCCAAACCGGCACGGATATCGGATTCCAAGGCCGCGGCTAATTTCTCGGCCCGGAGGAACCGCGCTGCCGAGAGGGCCACGCCAAACGCCTTCGCGGGGTCGAGGTTCTCGCCGGCCAGCACGCTCGCGAGATTGAGACGGGTGTCCTTGAACTCGTCGGCAAGCGTGTCGCGGAGGGCGTCGAGCGCGGGCGTGGCGATGGTCATCGGGAGAGGCTCCGAAAAGAAAGTGACAGTGAGGGGGCGAATCTCCCGCAGATTCTAGCGGCTCGTTGAAGAGAGAAGGGGCGTCGTGCTACCTTTGGGAAATTTGTTTTTTCACGCCTGCTGATCTTCGGAATACCATGCCCCGCCGCGACGACCTCCACACGATCCTGCTCATCGGCTCTGGACCCATCGTCATCGGCCAGGCGTGCGAGTTTGACTACTCCGGCACCCAGGCCTGCAAGGCCCTGCGAGAAGACGGTTACCGCGTCGTGCTCGTCAATTCCAACCCGGCCACGATCATGACCGACCCCGGCACGGCCGACCGCACCTACATCGAGCCGCTCACCTGGGAGATGCTCGAAAAGGTGATCGAGGTCGAAAAGCCCGACGCCGTGCTTCCCACGCTCGGTGGCCAGACAGCGCTCAACCTCGCGATGGAGCTTGACCGCCGCGGCATCCTCGCCAGACACGGCGTGGAGATGATCGGAGCCAAGGCCGACGCCATCAAGCGAGGCGAAGACCGCGAGATCTTCAAAGAGACGATGCAGAAAATCGGCCTCGACACCTGCCGCGGCCGAATCGTCAGAAGTTTGGCCGAGGCCCGTGAGGTGCTCGCCGAGATCGGCCTGCCGGCCGTCATCCGCCCGAGCTTTACGCTCGGCGGCTCCGGGTCGGGCGTCGCCTACAACCGAGAGGAGTTCGACCACAAGGTGCAGCGGGGCCTCGATCTCTCGCCCGTGGGAGAGGTCCTCGTCGAGGAATCGATCCTCGGCTGGAAGGAATACGAGATGGAGGTGATGCGGGATGCCGACGACAATGCCGTCGTCATCTGTTCCATCGAAAACTTCGATCCCTGCGGCGTCCACACTGGCGATTCGATCACCGTCGCCCCGGCGATGACGCTCACCGACAAGCAGTATCAGCGAATGCGCGACGCCAGCTTCGCCGTCATCCGGGCGATCGGTGTCGCGACCGGCGGCTCCAACATTCAGTTCGCCGTCGATCCGCAGAGCGGCCGGATGATCGTCATCGAGATGAACCCCCGCGTGAGCCGCTCCTCGGCCCTGGCGAGCAAGGCGACCGGGTTTCCGATCGCGAAGATTGCCGCCAAGCTCGCGGTTGGCTGGCGGCTCCACGAACTGGCCAACGACATCACGCGAAAGACGAAGGCCTGCTTCGAGCCATCGATCGACTACGTCGTCGTGAAGGTGCCGCGGTTCGCGTTCGAAAAGTTTCCCGAGGCCGACAGCCGGCTCACCACGCAGATGAAGAGCGTGGGTGAGACGATGGCCATCGGCCGGACGTTCAAGGAGGCCTTCCAGAAGTCACTCCGCGGGCTCGAGGTGGGGTCGTTCGGATTCGGCTGCGACGGCAAGGATCTGT